>JADGBB010000009.1 GCA_015231715.1 Candidatus Omnitrophota bacterium | reverse complement strand
TGTTCCATATTCTACTATGGTGAGCACAAATGTTGCGGGTATAAGTAAAAGTATGAAGCCACGAAGAAATTACAGATGAATGGTACCCCATATTTTTGGCGATGCTTATTTGATCAATACGAAGTAAATTGTGATAAAGTTGAGATAGCGCTCCGAAAGACATAACTTCGACAGCCATCCAAATGGGAATCTGAGGAAAACCTTCATATTTATTTTTATAGTGATCAACGAATGTTTCTTTTGATCGATTGATTTCTTCATGAATTTTTACAAGCCATTCAGTATGTTTTTTCTTATTAAAAAAATTTTTATCGTCTTCGTGAGCAAACGCACCATATTTATTCGCAAGATAATAGGAAACAGCGGTACGAACGGATATCTCTACAACCTCAAGCGCTTCGTCTATTAAAAACCGGAGTCTTCTATCAAATTCATACAATTTTTGGATTTTTTCAAAAGTTACGTCGGAATGAAATTCATGGCGCCTAATTTCAAACGGTAAGCAATATGCGCTGAAGCGATAATAATTAACTTGGCTTAAAAATTGTTCGGCTTTTTCACGATTAGATATCAGTAGACCACGAATGGCAAGTAACTCAATTTGTTTATCGCATGGAAGAGGGGGTTTATTATATTTTTCCATAACACCCACATATAAAATAAAAAACCCGCCCAAAATGCGCATTAGCCCGAAGACTAAGAGGCGTGGCGGGTATGTTAAATGTAGTATACCTTAAGCCTTTATGTAATTCAAGCTTTTTTATAAAATTTACTAACATTCAATACTCCTAGTAATTTCTACGGTTTTTAATGAAATCTTCTAAATCCTCCGGCTTTATTTTTCATTGCCACCCAAACTTGAAGAAAGTATCTTTTTCCCCCTGCAAAAACGACGGACAATATATGAATAAATTATAATAGTTTTCACAACTTCTTCACCTATAAGGAATTGTTCAATTTTAGACATAAATAGTTCATTTACATTTTGTACCATATTATAAGCCTATCATACCCATGCGTCAACGTATTGTCATCTTGAATGTCACCTTGAATATTAATTTTTATGGTTTTTAACATCCTATCCTTCAATATAACCTAGTCAGCCACGAATCTCAACCTGATCAGTTTACACAAGATCATTAGAATCCGTAGGATATTTTGTCTGTAATTCGATCTATACGGACTTTTTTATAAACCATAACTCCCATCTGTCCCCAAGCCATCAGAAGAAAGCGGTGGAAATACTAGATTTTGAACAAGAATCCGTCCCTTGTTAGTCCCCAGACTAATTATTTTAAAATCATCAGACTAGTTAATTTCTTTGAAAAGCTTAATTGATAAGGATTACAGGTAATAATATACTTTGATTAGCTACTTTGGTAGACGGTTTAATAAACCGATACTATATTCTGACGGATTAGTTTCTTATTAAAAAATATATAATTGAAAGCCATAGCCTGTACTTTATTCCCCGTCAAAAAAAGAAATCTATATTGTTACGGTTAGAAGAGCACTATTCCAGAAATATTATTACATCGGAACTTCTCCATTCTATTTTCAATTTATTTTTTCTTCCAATCTATAGCATTTAATGATAAACTCATCTCATGAAAATTGAGAAACACAATATTGTTTTACCCAATGGAACTTTCACAGCAGAACTTCAAATTTTTGAAGAATCAGACAGAAAAGAGCTTTATCATCTTTACATTCATTGGAGAACTTTGTCAAAGAAACTCGCATCTTTAGGCTCTAGAGGAGTAAATCTTCCAGAGGGGCTTTCTGAGGCAGCTTTTTGTCTTGAAATGCAAACTGCAAGACTAACTAGTTCTATTCCAGGTGCAAACACATCTTTCGATTGTTATGACCTGTCCAACCAATCTAGAATACAAGTAAAAGCATGTAGCGTCCTCCCTGATTTGACCTCTTTTGGACCGAAGTCAGTATGGGACAGAATATATTTTTGCGATTTTTATAGAGATGGAAATTGGGATGGAACTTTTGATGTGTATCTTATAGACAATTATGACATATACAACCACAAAGTTAATGCCAATCAGACATTAAAAGACCAACAGTTACAAGGTAAAAGACCGAGATTCAGCATTTATAAAGAAATTATCCAAGCCAAAAACCTCTCCCCAATAAAAACCGGCAAACTATCCCCGTAAAATCTTTCACTTAGATCCAAATGCACACATATTTTTAGAAGAGATAGATTTAACAGGACATTCATTGCATAAAGGTATCGACTTGCATGTCGAGTAGCAATGATGAACTATCAAAGCATGATACTCGTTATATAAGTATAAATCCTCAGGTAAATTGTTTGTGAAAAAAGATCTTATAATGTCATAATTCAATTCACCTTTAAGCAAATTGTATCTTTCAATAAACCTCTTAGTATAAGAATCTGAGACAAAAGAAAGTTTTCTTCCTGCGTAGAGTAATATACTGTCTGCCGTCTCTTTGCCGATACCATTAATGCTTAATAATTCTTTTCTCAAATCATCGGTATCGTTGGCAAACATTTTACTAATGGATCCGCAATATTCTTTTTCAAGATACTTGCAGAATGCTTTAAGTTTTCTAGCTTTTTGATTGTAAAACCTTGAAGATATTATGTAAGTTGCAAGTGTTTTCTCTTTTACAGAAATTATAGCTTCGGGAGATAATAAGCCGTGATGTTTTAAATTATCAATAGCTTTTTTAGCGTTTTTCCAAGATACATTCTGTACTAATATTGCTCCTACAATGACTTCAAACCTAGTGCGAGCCGGCCACCATTTACGGGGACCATAAGATTTAAGAAGCTTGTCAAATATTTCCAGAAGAACTTCTTCCAATTTATACTCTGATTTTTTCCATGTTCTTTTCTTTCAAAGAAATTCCTTTATATTTTGCATCAAGCGCAATCCTAATTTGTTCTGCTATTCTTCTAATTACTGGTACTGTCACAGAATTGCCCATCTGCTTATACAAATGGCTATCTGCCATATCTTTTGTAAGTATAAAGCTATCAGGAAACCCTTGAAGCCGAGCACATTCACGAGGAGTAAACTTTCTTATTCCTGTTCCGTCTTTGATTAACGGTACATTATGGCCTCCTGTTCCCATATTAGCTGTCAGTGTTGGACACACACCACTCTTATTTTCTCTGACATAAATTCTTCTCCACTGATAAACTGAGTTCGGATTTGTCATTTGGCCACACAGCATATCATACATGGATTTATTTATTCCGCTGTATCTCTCATAATAATATTTTTCATCTACTTTCTTATTTTCAATAATGTCTTTTATAGTGCGAACCTGCTTGATTGGTTTAGGGAAATTAAAAACTTTTGTGCAAATATTATCATAATCCATATCCCCCCAATAATCAGCCTCTCCCCTAAATCCAACGATATATATTCTCTCTCTATTTTGAGGAACATTACCATAACTCATGCTGTTCAAAACAATCGGTAAATACGAATATTTACTGCCCATTTTTACAAACTCTTCAATTACTTTAATGGTATTCCCTTTATCGTGCGATGCTAAGTTTTTAACATTCTCCAACAAAAAAGCTTTAGGTTTAACCTCATTTATAAACCTCATAGTCTCAAAAAATAAATCACCTCGTTCATCATGGAATCCTTTTCTATAACCCGCTATTGAAAAGGCCTGGCAGGGAAATCCAGAAGTTATTACATCGACCTTGGGCACCTTTTTTGCATCTACATCATGTATATCTCCCTCATACAATTTATGTTTAAAGTTTTTTCGGTATGTTTCACAAGCCTTGCTATCCCATTCATTCGCCCATAGCACATCAAATCCAGCTTGTTGAAATCCCAAACAGATTCCTCCAACACCTGCAAATAAACTGCCTACCGTATAAGACTTTTTTGAATTTTCTTTATCCATTTGCTTTGATTCCTTTTTCGAAGAGCCTTATTATAGTTTTGTCTGAATAGGTTTGACACTCCCAAATTGTTACAATAGTCCAATTCAGTTTTTTTAAATTTTCCCTGTTTTCCTTATCTCTTTGAATATTTCCTTCTATCTTTTTTATCCAATACTCTTGATTACTTTTAGGTAAATTCGCTCTTTTGCAACCCTTATGATGGTGCCAAAAACACCCATTAACAAAAACAACTGTTTTATATTTTCTAAACACTAAATCGGGTTTGCCTTTCAAATTTTTGTTATGTAATCCATATCTGTAGCCCTCACGATGTAGCACCTTCCTCACCCTTAGTTCAGGTGCAGTATCAGCTGCTTTTATTCGCGACATATTCCAGCTTCTAAGCTTTTTAGATACTGTATCAACCATGTTCTATTATAGCTAAGAAATTAAGCATGATAAACCATTTTTTTAGTTTATTTTAAATACACTTCCGTATTACTCTCTATTTTTAGTAAACTCACAAATTGAACATTACAATTTTTATAGGGAGAAGGTCAAGCTTTTGTAAAAGAATAATAGTTCACATAAAGATACTTTGTGATAACATCCTATGAAATCTTATTATAATGTGTGTACTTATGTATATTACCCTTTACCTTATCAACAGGATACTTTTTTTTGTTGTGATTTAACTTCTTTGTAATAGCTCCACTTAAATCGATGTTATACAAATCACAGAAATCTAGGCAATAAATAACGATATCTGCTAACTCATCTTCAATCTCTCTTTTATCCTTTTTCATAGTAGTCAGCTTCTTGGATTCCTCAATTGTTCCCCACTGAAACTTCTCCATCAGTTCAGCTGCCTCTATCGCTATCGACATAGCTAAATTTTTAGGTGAGTGAAACTGCTCCCAATCTCTATCTTTGACAAATTTTTTTACTTTGGTTTTCAAATCATCGACTGTTGTTTTCTTGTCACTCATACCCCTCACTTCAAAATTTAAAACTTATTTATATTTACTAATTACTAAACTGCCCCCATTTACACTATTTAAGTTAAAGGCAGTACTAAGACTATTATATTCGAGAGTCATTCTTGATAATTCTAAAAATATGGTCCCAAAATCCCATTAAATCAAGAAACCATTGTTTTAGTTTTAAAGTACAAAAATATGCACCTTTATTGAGACCTTCTTCTTTATTCTTAAAAACTATATATTTACTGATAAACTCTTTTTCATCACTCTTTATTGGTAGTTCAAAATAACACTGTAAGTGGTCTGTTACTATTCTAAACTTAATATTCGAGGGTTTATTCTTTATTTCGTTCCTTATTTTCCTTATATGAAAAATAAATGAAATATTGGCCTTTAATACTTCCAAAATTCCAATTTCAAATTCATCATACTCCCCATTCATCAAAGCCTTAGAAAATTTCAGAAAATTTTTTGATGTTTTGCCTTTGGTTATCTTGTTTAGCATCCACAATAATGAATCTAATAATTCTCTGCTACGAAACATAACCTCTGATAAACAATTAATAAGCTGTATATCGTTTCCATACCCATTCAAATAAAACTTAGTATGCTCATCAATCATATCTTTTTCTATTTCAAATTTTTTTTGCTCTATTTCTAAATATTTTTTATATGCTTCATTAATTAGTTCTAATCTTATCGAGTTATCGGATAAATACCTTCCATTAAGTTTCGCATTTATCTTTACATCCATTAAAACTCCTATTTTATATTTGTTGTTTTTCTCCGAGCCAGGTTTTTATTTTATATTTATGTTCCGCAGTAATTTTTTTGCCTTTTTTTTATATCTCAGTTCTCCCCCCAACCAACTATTTCATCATTGTAATCATCGCACCGAAACAAGCCCCTAAGACCGTGCTAATAATTGGATTACTAGTCATCGGACAAGTACCTGAAACACACTTACCGTAATATCCTATTGCAAATCCTATACCTCCACCTATTACAACACCTAGTATTATCTTAATCATTATTTCTCCCTTAAAGTTCTAATTACCCTTTCTAAAAATATAATATAACGATATAGGTATAAGTACTGGCATATACACAAATGAAAGCACATATAAATCAAACATATTAAACAAAAAACCACTTGCAGACACAACACAAAAAACAAGTGTTATGAACGAGAACATTTTTACATTAATTAAAAGCAATCTTTTCTCTATCAAGATTGAGATACTAGATAGCAACCAAACCAAGCTAATAATAGCTAACAACCCATATCTGATAGAAGTAAACAACATAAATGCTTTTTGTCCAGGGTGTTTTTCTATTATAAAAAACTTAAACCAAACATCACGGGCTAGCACTGTAGATATCCATAAAGAAATTGGTGCAAATACCAATGTAAAAGTTGAAACTACTAATTCTATTAGCCTTTTCTTATTCATTTAAACTTATCTTTTTCCCTTTTAGCTTTCAACTTCAACACAAGTTGCTGTTTCTTTTCCCTTTGCAACCGTGATATATCTTTCTGTCGTTTAGTTATTGTATGTTTGGTCATTTATTGATTAATCTTTTTATTCCAAATATAAAAAAATATACAATTGACCCATATATGAAACCTTGCCCTACCATCTTGAAAATAAATATCTCCACAAAGTAATGAGATGTAAGCGATTCAAAAAACACATTAAACTGCATAAAAACTTTATAAAAAGCATTAAAAATTCCAACGAATCCGATACAGGCTAACCACAATGGGTCTAACTCAAACTTTTTCATCCCTTATCCCTTAAAGTTATACTTGCCTGTTTATTCCTTAGTATTTGAATAGCTAATATCCCTCCACGGATTATGAGATAGCCATAAATACATGGAATAAAAACAGCTAGGAATAAATCTGGATAAAAACGATGTACATTTATTTCCACTCTATCCCCAAACTTGAAGCTAATAAAAACTGTAACTATCAGCCATTGAAAAACTATCAAAATTTCTCTAGCTATGATTTTTTTGATGCTCACTATATCTCCTAATTTCATTTCCCAGGCAAGAACTTTGGATTAGGCACCTGAATTTGCCCGTTATCAACAATCACATCATCTATAGTAAATACTATGTACCCTTTCTGTTGCTTTTGAGTATATTCAACCTTAGTCACTATTCCATTATCTAAATACACCACCATATCTATTCCTAAAGCAGGATAATGTAGCATCTCCATTAAATGAGACGTTCCATCTTTATTTACAGCCCCTATGTTCTGAAAATTTTTGGGTTTGCCAAATCTTTCCAATATTTGGTCTTTAGTTTGTCCCTTGAAGTCTTCTTTGTTTAAAATTGTTTGTCTTACATCTAGTGCAAATTCACGAGTTTTCAGCTTAGAATAAATGCCTAAACAAATGAATAGAACGAGTAGAACAACAGACAATGATATTAACATCTTTTTCATTCTTTCCTCACTTCATATTTTTATTAGCCTTCAACATTAGCTATTGGTTTGTTTAGATTTTTCAAGCATTTTATTAGCATCAAAAAACAGCTTAAGACTCTTGGTAGAATTATCATATTGCGAATTCACTAAAACATCACCCATTTTTTTAATCAGCTTATTAGCCTTATCTTGTTCTATATTCTTAAGTGTTATATCAGCTATCCCATTTTCGTCGACTTCCCCAATAGTTATATCAACTCCAAAATCATTTTTAAAAACAGCTTTTAGAAGATTAAAGATATATTGCACTTTTTCTTTGTGTGTGAGCTTGTCAGAATTGAGTGGTTGAACAATCTTTTCAATGGTTCTTTTGAAGCTTATTTTCTCTGGCCACCTATTAAATGAGTATATACCCACAAAAAGTACACTAATTGTTATCACTATTATTATCAATGAACGAAGAATTAATTTTATCATTTCTTCTCCCTCTGCAATCGTGATATACCTTTCTGTCGTTTAGTTATTGTATGTTTGGTCATTTATGTCCTATGTCCGTGCCTAACTCCACCATCCTATTTATTCATATCACTCTTTCCGCTTATTTAATCGATATGCAATAAAATTCATTTTACCGTCATCTTTCCAATCTCCAACTAACCCAATAACTCCGCTAGTTATAGGTTCACGGATAACTGAAGTTTTAAGTAACTTACCATCAACAAACACTCCAAGTTTATTACCTTTATATTTAGTGGTTATACGAGTTAACTTACGAGCAGCACTATCAGTAAACTTTAACTTTAACGTCTTAATTTTTTTTGGCTCTTTAGCAGCAAAGACCTTAGCAAGCGCAGGGTTATTGAAAACTTTATTTAATACTTCATTAGAATCTTCAACTATATACTCAGCAGAAACGATGTCATCTTCATCAAACAAAACTTTTTTACCAAAAACTAGATTATCTTTATCAGCATCATCCTCAACCAGTTTAAACTGAACCTGGATAGGGATAACCGTTTCATCTAAAGACTTATTAAACATATCTTCAAAAAAACCTTGAGATTTTGTTGAGTTAGTAGAAGGAGTATTGTCTGCATATACGATTGGACAAAATAACATAGCAAACAAAACTTCAAAAATAAATATTTTCTTCACCACTACTCCTTTTTTACCTCATCATCAATCTTGACTAACTTTCCTGAACACGCTAAACACACTTCCCAACTTTCATCGTATCTTTTACCACATTTAGAACATACTTTAGCTCCTTCACCTTTTTCTTTTTCAGTTAACCCAAAAATTTTCATCAAACATATCACCATACTTTATATTTATAGAATACCCTCTATAAAAAGCACAATATTCATTTTTATCAGGCTTTTTTGCCACAAAAAGTATATTGTTTACTAAATAATTATTTATCTTCTCAATGAAAATATCTGGAAAGATTTCTGCAATTTCATCATACTTAATTACACTAATCTGTATGTGATAAGGTCTTGTTTCAATCAATTGTATAATTTCAGAAGATGTTTTCGGAGAAAATCCTGTATTCATCCCCATTTTCAAATAATATGGATATTCAATACTGAACTTAAGGTGGCGACTATAATATTCTTCTTCCCATAGACCTTTTGGTTCAATTGGTTTTGTTTCTTCTTGAGAGGAAAGATTTTTTATCCAAGATTCTAATTCTGCATAGGTAGTAGGTGTGAAAATTACAAAATGAATAATAATGAATAATACAAATATCTGCAAAGTTCTTATTTCTATTTTCAACACTTTTTCCTCGTATTTTGAGCATTATGTGTATACTTTAGATTTCTTCATTTCTACTATAAAAAATGGCAACCCCTCTCCTAAGAAAGATTGCTTCATATAAACTCAAAACTCTTAATCACTTACTACCCCTTTGTATTCTAGTCCTTAATTCTACTTTCGGGAGATGACTCCAAACTTCACTTTACTAAGAATTTAAAATTTCTATTTCTTGCCATTTTTTTAATGGATATCTCCTGTTTGCAGCAGCTATCAATGTTCTTTCATCCAATTCAAGCATAGCAGCAAAATCAACCAGCGATTGTTTTTTGTTGTTATTATCTTTAATTATAGCCCTTAGATATTTAACCGCTGGAGATGGCACAAAACAAGCATCAGAAAAAACAACATCAAAATCAGCACTAATAAATTTTGTATCTTTCCAGAAATATTCCTCTTCATTTTTATCAATTGTTAATCTTTCACATTTATCATAATCATTTTTAGAAACAACTTTAAACTCACTACCATTGATTCCTGCTATAAGACCAAAGTTTGAGCAACTATTAATCGTAAATAATTTATTACTTGGTGTTTTGATAGTAACTGGTGCCCATCCATTAGATATTTCCTCTCTATTTGCAATGGCAAGTCGAACATCATACGAATATGAATACTTTGAAGGTTTTATAGTCTTGACACTATTGATACTTCTTACTCTAAACATATCCCTATCCCCTGCATATCCATCCTCAATAAATGAAGGAAACGATTTTATCCAAATAAGACATTTATCATGTTTGGTACCATCATTAAACTCACATTCACAAGGTATATATATATTCTCAAAAAATTTTGTTCTATGTTTATCAGGTGGAGTCGGCTTAATGTTAATTAATATTTTTTTTGCCTCATCCGTTATCTTTTCTTCCCCTTCATTCCATTCAAATAACATTCCGACTTTTTCTTGAGCTATGTGCCTAATCTTTCGTCTACTTTCATACAAGAACCATAATTCTCTACATTTTTTACATTCATAAAGCCATCCATACTTTAAAGCTTCTCTATATTTCAAAGCATTAAATAATTCATAATTTTTCCTACCCCAGGGGCCTATTGTCCATGACTCCAAAAATTTACTTCCTTTATCTGGAACACATGCTCCACAATAACTGAAAATATCTTCATCAAATGGCAGCCATAACTCTTTATGACCATCCATTCTTTTTCCACACTTTCTACATTCATTTTCTGCTTCAAACAAAAAACATTCACAATAACTGCATTTAATTCTGCACATAATAAACATCCTTATTATTTTACTATTATTATATCTTACAAAACTATAAGTAAATATCCAACTTATATTTGTGATTCTTTAGCTTAAGTATGCAAACAATCTTAATATTAGGCACATAACCATAGTGACTCCAAGTGCTTTGCTCACCTTCAACGGTCTACATAAATCATCTGTGGTAAATAATATTTCATGTGTCCCTTTATAACTATAAACAAGGGTGGCATGGGGTGGTGCTATGGGTATCTGTGGAGTTAAATTCTCGGTGTCCACACGGTGGCTATAAAAAACTTTTCACGACATAAATCTTTTAGTCAGTCCCACTATCATTAAAACTCACTGGGTCTTTCATTGGGGACCGTTTGGGGACTGATTTTGTTGTTTTTTAATACTTTTGGTGGCTGAGTGGCTTAAGGCTATGGTTTGCTGAACATACAGAACAATTATATTTAGAGGCTTTCACATCCCAGTCTCTCTACAACACCTAAAAATAAAGGGCTACAAAGCTTTAACGCTCTATAACCCTTTATTGATAGTACATGGCGGAGAGGGAGGGATTTGAACCCTCGGTAGGGTTTAAAGCCTACGACGGTTTAGCAAACCGTTGCCTTAAGCCACTCAGCCACCTCTCCGCAAATTCTAAAGTTATGTTTTATATGTAGTTACAGCATTTAGGGTGTTCTCTAGCTCTGCCAAACTTTCGCTCGGTGGCTTGAGGGTGTCCATTGTGTTCCCCAAAACCTGTACTGCCTTGATTTTATGGTCTTGTGAGAGATGGGAATAACGCATTGTCATTCTAATACTCTTATGCCCCATTAATTCTTTCACCGTAACCAAGTCAATGCCTTCCATAACTAGATGCGATGCAAAAGTATGTCTTAAATCATGGAATCTACAGTTGGTAATTTTAGCACATTTCAATGCATTTGCAAAGTCTTTCCTGAATCCCGTAGTATCAAATACTTGTTCGCTTGTAGAATGCTCCCGCAAACAAGCTAGTGTTCTTCTGAGAACATCATTGATTGGAATAACTTTAACATCATTGTTCTTTGTTTCATAAATAGTTATTATACCTCTACGAAAATCCACATCAGACCATTTAAGATTAAGTATCTCCATCTTTCTCATGCCTGTATTCAATGCTGTTACAACAATTGGTTTCAATCTTTTATCAGATGCCTCTAGTAGCCTTGTTATTTCTTCCTTCTCTAGAAACCTAAGCCTTGCATTGTCTTCCCTGTGCAGCTTAACTTTACGCATGGGGTTATCAATTTTATATCCCCAATCTTCAGCCTTATTGAACATAGTCTTTAAAATAGTAATGTATCGATTGATTGTTGATGGCTTTGTTCCTGTTTCAAGTTTAAATTTGCAGAACTCATGAATCATACTTGGTTTTATTTCATCAAGATAAGTATTTGTTTCAATGTATTCAACAAATATGCTTAACCTGCTCGTGTCATCACGCCATGTTTTCTTTCTTTGTTTGGAATGAAGAGTTAAAAACTGATGAATAAAATCGCCTAGTTTAATTCTCTCTTCTTTAGGTTTGTCGAGATATTTACCTTCTGCTACATCTGTAAGTCTTTTGTTGCGGACTTGTCTGGCTAGTTTTAACGAGTTGCCTTCAATCTTTTCTCTTTTTCTTTTACCATGTGCTATGTAGAAATCAATATAGTAGGATCCATCTCTTAAATAGATCCCTTTCTCTATCCTTTTTTCTTTTCTGCTCTCCAATTTTTCCATAGCCATATAAGTAAGTTACTTACTGTCCTCTCCTCTTTTTGTGCATCCTTTTCTAGTAGCCTTTTATCCTCTGACGAAATTCTTAAGTTAAGTCTTTCATCTTTCTGCTTATTTGTCATCATTACTCCTTTAAAGTATATCATATGTGTACGTACAATGCAAGTACGCATTAATGTGAGTACTCAGTGTGTACTTACTTCATACTATACACTCCAACGGAGCGAGATTCAAGCCATTCTTCAATCTTGTTCACATCAAACCTAACCAACCTGCCAACCTTAATATATGGAATTTTCCTCTGATTGATCCAAGAATACAAAGTATTCACTGAAACATCCAGCATATCTGATAATTCTTCTATATTAAGTCGTTTATTCATATTATTTAAAAGTTTTTTTGGCCTGGATTGAAAAATGTTTCTGTTTACCAAAAAGAAAATTTCCTGCAGCAATAGGCTTTTTGTTATTTGGCACTGCATTATCCCTCAACCAATCGAACATATCATCTTCTTGTCCCATATTGGCTTTTATGTTTTTAGGGGTTTTCAACAATCTTACTACCCCACATAATGCATCACACAAATCATCATGAGCCGCACTAGGGAACCTCATCAATTGATGCTCTAAGTCACCCATGCCTTGTTTATGATAGAGCACATGCTGGGCATACCTAGCTTGCAGGGTTGTCTCAATGCGAGAGATCTTGTCTTTGTCCCATTTTAGCTCCTTAATAAATAGATATTTGTTACGATCTTTCATTTCTTTCTTTAGCATCCAATTAGTAACCTTCTCTAACATTGCTTTTTCAAACCCTACGTCTACAGTGCTGTCTGTTAATTTTTCAAGTTTCTCTACCATTAAAAACAAGTGTTCAGAAAATCTATCAGGTTTCATTCCTTTTTCGTTGATATAATCCCCCACAATAACTTGATTGTCTGGAGTTAGGAAGGCTGGCATAAGAACAGTTTCATCTGCCGTTCTCTTATCTGACCAAGCTAAATCACAAGCAATGGCTGCCCTACATTCATTCATCTTACCCTTACCTACAATGTTCCCCTCATCATCAAACAAATTAAAAGAATTATCATATTGTTCCCAATATCTAAAATCTTCTTTTTTAAATATTGCCATTGATCCCGATACTGGATCATTTTGGTATTCCTTTGCAAAGACAGAAGGTTTCTCTTTTTGTATTTTTAAAAGTTCATTTACTGTCCACTTCTCGGACCAGAGGCTCTTCCCATCAGTTAAGGCCTGATACTTCATTTTCTTAAAGTCGGGATAATGTTTTGACGATACTAGTTTTGCCATAAAGCTATCATCATGTAAAATTGTTCCTATAATTACGTACTTACAGACCTTTCTGTCACCGGCAGGGATTAAGGCCTCATTTATAACCTGTTCAAGTTCTCTTCTTCTTTGAGGATTACGTACTAACTCATCGTCCTCTATATCATCTCCTAATATTAGATCGGGCCTATATGCTCCAAACTTTTCACCTCTAATGCTTCCTATTTGTTCGGCACCCTTACATAACACCCTTATCTCAAATCCATCTGAATGTCTGAAAATACTATCGCCTTCTGCATCCTTCGTTATTTCAATCGGATAATCTTCATTAATTCTTTTGTTTTCCCTTATCTCTTTCTTTATTGTCTCCAGAGCACCTGCTCCCTTTTTAAAAGTATTCGATACTATTACTATGAATCTTCTCTTTTTAAAACATATGGAATGAAGTGGATACAAAAATGCTAGCATTGTTGACTTGGCTGATTCTCTCGGGGCTGCTACTGCTAAATATCGTTCTTCCTGCACTGCATTAAGTATTTCGATGTGGAACTTTGGTGACTTGCTCCTAAAATGGTGTTTACAAAAAGTCCTACCCCACACATAGGGACTTTGCTCTAATTGCTCAAGTATTTCTTTCTCGTTATTCATTTTCGCCTCCCGTCAAACTCTTTAGATCCTTAATCGCTTCTTGCAAATCATTCACTTTTTCTACGCTTAGATTGAATGTAACACTCCGGTTATCTGTTAGTGCTCCAAATTTATCTCCTAAAGCTCCGTACATTTTAAGCAGGGTTTTCTTTGCCTCTAGTATCGTTGAATTATCTCTTACAAACTCAATGTTTTTATCCTTTGAAGTAATGATCGGCTTAACTGCATTTAAATCATCGCTAAAGGAGGCAATTATAACCTCTAGGTTAGTTTCCTGAGATGTATTAAGTATTTCTAACACTCGCCCCTTAATGTTAGGGTTTGTTAGGAGCTCAGATGCACTTGTGCGTGCTGCAGCCAAGCCTGAATCAGGATATGTCTCCCGATATGCCTTAGTTGCATTAAACTTATTCTTTACCAGCTCTCGACAAAACACCTCATGTTTCTTGTTTTCTAATTCTTTACTTTTCATCTTATTCTCCTTTGATTTTTATGACTTTTATGACAATTGTTTTCTACCCTTATATACATTTTTTTAAACCATATTTAGTTTATATAGTAATTAAATGTCATACTTGTCATAGTTGTCATGTCTGATCTAGCACCCTTATGCCAATCCAGTACCAACCTTCTGCCTTCTTCTCCCCTTCAATGTCCCTATATATTTGTTGAAGTTGTTTTCCAAAATTAATCTTACCCAATGATTTATGTCCACTTTTTTCCGACCACACTTGATACTGTTCATATAGACTATCCTTGGTTACACTGTGCTTTAATCCTGTCTCACATTTATCTTCAACAAAATTAATTACATGAGTGTTCTCTTTCCTATATTTATCCACTTCATCTATGACCTGTTTAGGCATAACAAAATGACCCTTTTTCTCTAATTTATCTAACCCTTCTAATGCCCATATAAAAATACCATCTTTCTCTTTCCTTAGCTTCTCCATAAGATCTCTATCTCTTTCCTTCTCACTAAACTGTTTATAAAATTTAATGATTACTAGTCTCCGATAAAATCCGTCTGAAGTATCACTCACTCTAGGCATATTATTTGTTACATAGAGCATCTTGCAAAACGGCTTAAACATAAAAGGGGGCTGAAATTTATTGTCCGCTTGAATAGGATCCCCAGAAACAATTGCCTTAAATCTTGCATCATCTATTTTCCCATTTGCTTTAGTTTCAACAACAATATTGAGTTGTTTCCCGTGCAACATAGCCACATAATGATTATTGTTAAGTTGTTCCAACGAGACTGCCGATACATTCGCATCCCCTACTAACATTTTTAAAACTTCTGCCGCTGTACTCTTCCCGGTAGCACCTGGACCTTCAAAAAAGAATGCTACGTGATGTTTGTTTGATCTCGTAAGACAATATCCATATATTTGCTGAAGCAGATCAATTCTGTCTCTGTCTCCATCAAAGACTTCATCTAAGAACTGAATCCATCTTGGGCACTCAGCTTTAGGATCATATTTAATTGGCAATTGAACAGTTGAATAACAATCAGGTGAATGACTTAACAGTTTCTTTTGCTTTAAGTTATATATTCCATTATCTAGATTTATATAATCTCCTTTATTCAAATAATCTACAGGAATATAGTTTGTCGCCTTGATAATATCCATCACCTCACCAGCTCTACTTTTTGAATAGCTATTCCCTACATTGTCCATAATTAGACGCTTCATACTTTCTTCGGCCATTAGATTAAAATGACCATTCCAATAGCCATAGAATTCATTTCCGGCCCACATAATGATATTTGTGCTCATTATTTCATCAGCTATCTCTTTGTTTGTTTTTTTATCCATTTAGATATCCATCCTTTTTATTGTTTTTCAATTTCTTTTTTTATTATCCTTACCAACCTCTTTACGCCTGAACAGAAACTACCATTCTCAAAAGCGGAACGTAAATCTAAGTACTTATCCAAACACTCCATATCATCTTCAGATAATCTATTTTTAGATATATCTTCAGGCAATACAGTTCTGAATCCACTAATGACCATTATCTCTTTACCCAAATCACTCCCTCCACAATTAACTTCAAATTGCCATTGCCTAGAATGAATTGTTTTCCCCAATTTATCGATATCTCTGCTTGATTCATCGACTAAGATTTCAGCCCAAATTTCTTTTGCTATTTTGTAGTACTCCATAATTTTTCCATCACCATTCATTAATGCCTTTGTCGTTAATGACCTTATTCCAATACTCATAATTGCCTCCTTTACTGCTTCTCTCTAAACAACATGTCCTAAAATCCCGAACCACTCGGGAATTTTTTCCTATTTACACTAGACCAAAGTCTAGTATAAAATTTAGAAAAATTTTTATACCTTAACTAATATATCCCTTTCCTCATTCTTAGCTTTTTTTTTCATTTTTTCTTTTTGTTTCCTTTCTTCTTCTCGGCATTCAAATATTGCTCCAGAATAAGCTTTTAAAAGTTTTTCTATGTCAACCTCTTGTTCTTTGGCTTCATTTTTCATACTTACTTTTGATTTGTTAGATACATTTTTATATGATCTTATTTTTCCTTGCTTTTCTCCCACGTACAAAAGTCTTATCATGTTTAATTTTATTTCGATGTCCAATAAACTTTTTATATCACTTTTCATGAACATATCAAATATATCAGAAGCAATTTTTCGGACATTTATATTACATCTGTTTTTAAGATATCTAATATCATTCAAACTCATTCCAACTATTTTATTCAGAGCTCTAATATTAAAAACATCATTTACCACTGAAGATGAAAAAAATCTTTTTTTGCTACCCTTAAACCTTCTATGAGATTCTATTAATCCATTTTGTCTATAATAAATCAATGTCATGTTGGTTATATTCTTATCTATCCCATTAATGATCTTCACAATATCTTCAATTGGATAATATATTTCTCCAGTTTTTGATACAGCATATTCCATGTTTTCTCCTTTTTATGCTAGACCTGACTATTGCATAAAGTAGCACACCTCAACAATCTTGTCAAATTAACAAGGATATGATTTGTCGTAAGTTGTTTAATGGATAGGTTTTATAAAGATTTTATGACCCGCACACTTTAACGATACATTGCAATAATCTCTTTCAATTCTCATTAAAGATATTTTACCGGCTTCGTAATAAATACTAATTAATTTCTCATGCGATGCATGATTCCCTTTCTATTACATCCTCTGCACTCATATTCAAGCAAAAGTTTATCTTTTTTAACGGCTTGTTTATTTAACCCATCTTTTATCGTTGTTCGCTTTCTTTTTAAAACAGATTCACCACAAACAGGACAAACTACTTTTCCAAATAACCCATATTTATCATACATTTTTTTTATTTCTTCGTCGCTATACCATTCAGAGTGCCCAACTTCATTCATTTCTCCCCTTACATATCATTTAGATTGTTTTTCTACAACCATGTTTTTGATCTTGTATTAATAAACCTGCTAAACCCCTCTCTAAATATTATATCTGTATCTTCAAATAACTTTTTATGAGAACATTTTTTTTTGAATCTTTTAATAACGTCATCAGCATCACTATCACCAGTTATTATCAACAATTTATTTGTTTCTACAATTTCATTGTTAATAATCTCAAAAATATCATCATCCAATGCACTAAACCCTACACAAAGAATGTCTGTTTCATTTTTTAAATATGGCTTGACCATATTAATATGATCGGCTTTTAATGGTGTGTATTTTCCAATGGGAACACTTATAGCTGGATATTTCCCTCCTGTCTTTACATGTACATCAAATTCAGATTCTGTCATAATCTCTCTCGAAATATAATTAGCATAAAAGTTTTTTGGTATATTCCCTATTTTGATATCGTTTTCATTATAAAAAATAGGATTTCCAATATAAGTATCATTCTGAGGAACTATTCTATGAACCCAATCAACAGATCCATGGGGTTTTAAATAGTAAATTTCTTTTCCTCCTTTGGTTTTTATATTCACATAATCACTCATCTTCAGAAAAAGCTGTTTATTGCCCATAAAGTTTTGAATAGCCCTATCCCCAAAAAGATCATAGTTTAAATTAAACCATATCAACCTCTCGTATTTACCCATTTCAAAATCCATCAATAACCTATAGTAATTAGTTGCTTGTACATTACTTCCTGATTCCAAATAAGCATTGGATATATCTAGAAACAATTCTCTTAAAAAAATTGGTATAACAAGATAATGATCTTGCATTGAAATAATGGATGAATTTTTAAGTTCATCCAGATACTGTTCTAGATTTTTCCCTCCTCCAACTTCATATCTTGCTGTAAAATCTGCTGCAACATACATAGCTCTTTCTGAACGATGAAGAAGATCATTGGTTACATGTCCTTCCAATCTCATAGAAAATATCTCTCTAGTCAATAATGGTCTATGGCTTTCATTAACCAACCCATGTCTCAATTGCCCAGAAACCATGTCGAAAGAAGCCCCAGCTCCTGTAATTAGTAAAAGTGTTTTCATGATAAACTACTATCCATATTTAAACTATCAAATCTCTCCATTTTGTGGGTAAATTCATTATCTAATCTCCACCAATTAAAAATTGACCCATCAATCATAGCCTTCGCATCAAACTGGGGCTCCATTCTTATGCTTAACAGCATTTCTTCCTGCATTAAAAATATCAGCTACCTCTTTATCGGTTAAGATTTTTTTACTCAATGCTTTTGCAACCTCCATCAAAGAATTCTTCTCTGATTCAAAGGATGATTCAATATTCCTTTCTTCAAGATATTCTCCCAATATCTTATCCCTAGTTCCTGACAAATGAAGTGCCGCGAAATAGTTTTGTTTTTCTATATACATATCTATTGCGGCTTCAAGTAAGACCTTTGCTACTTAAAGTTTTTTATAGCCTTTTATTTTCACTGTTATTCAATCCCAAAACTTCTTTTAAAGTCATCAATGTTTTCGGCAAAATCAGCAATCTTAACTTCTTCATTGTATCGATCAACTTCTTTACTTAATTCAATAATTATGGAAGTCCACTGTCCATCTATATATAAGCATATTTCACAATCTTCCCATTCTTCGCGGCTCCAGTCACAAAGTTCATAATGATTTCGTGGTAGAATCATTTCAAACACTTTTTTATCTTGTTTTTTCAAAGCAATACTATACCATACTGTTGCGCTCTCTCCCCTTATTTCAACAATAAATTGAGTTGATTTATATTTAAAACCATACTTTTCCTGTAGCTTATATTTACTTTCATTTTCAGAATTTTCTAAATCACTCTCATTGCTGAGATCTCTATTACAACAAGCGTCTAAAACAAGTTTATGATTTTGCCCATAATCTTCGCACCACGCACCTGACATGAGATAATTATATATATAATATATTCTTTTCCTCAGAAAAAGATCTTCTGCTTTCATTTTTAGGTTCTTAACTTCATTGTATATTCTTCTAATTTCATCATTCATAAATATTCCTTCTCCCTTATTGTTCTAATTGCCCTGCCTTGTCATCGTCAACATAGCCCCAATCAAAGCTCCCAGAATTGTACTAATAACGGGATTACTTGTCATAGGGCAGGTGCCTGAAACACATTTACCGTAATATCCTATTGCGAATCCTATTCCTCCGCCTATTATTATGCCGAGCATTGTTTTAATCATTGTTATTCCTCGCCAGTAAATAATTGCACAAAAGGACTTTTCTTAATTTGCTCTTTTGATAAATCAGCAGTATTAGTTTCTATATTTGGCCCTCCCAAGAAAGCACCTAGTAGCATAAGTGCCCCTAGAATAACTACTAGCCAAAAGATACTAGGTCTTACATTAAGTTGTTTCGGAGCAATTAAATAGATGACCACGATAACTATTAACCACACTGGCATATTTGTTCCTTCTCACTTAAAGTTCTAATTGACCAGATAATAAATCTAATTGATAAAAGTAGTGGATATAACAGAAAAGCAAATATTTCAGTCTTGTGCCAATATCCATTTTTTATCGTAGCTCTGATTAAAATATCACTTTCACTATCTGTTAAGTGACTATATCCAATGTTTACCAATAAGTCACTAATTAGATGCGCTTTATCATAGATAAAAATAGAAGCAAGTAAAACAGTAATTATTGTCAATCCTTCCCTAGCTATGATTTTCTTTATATTCATAATTACCTCAGCTTGGTTTCTTTATAAAGCTCTTTGGAGTAGATTGTTCCCATTTTCCGTTGCGATAGAGATCGCTTTCAAATGTACCCATTGCAGTATTGAATCTATAAATAACCGTTCCATCATCAGAATAATAAAGTTCGTACTTTTGGTTAACATTATCTGATACGGCTAATATAACAAAACCTACCAAAAGTATTAAAAATATTATCTGCCCGAATGTTTTCCAACTCATAACAACCTCACTTTTTCTTTTTACTAGCCTTCAACTTCAACACCAGTTGCGGTTTCATCTCCCTCTGCAACTATGTTATATCTTTCTGTCGTCTAGTTATTGTGTGTTTGGTCATTCGTTTTATATGCCCCAATTGGTCTTTTCTTCTTCAATTCTTTGTTTTTCATTTTCTGCTCTTTGTTTTTTATATTTTTCTTCCAGTTGTGGTTCTAGTTCCGCCACAACCGAGCCCATCAAGCTAGACAAATACCCATACCATTCATCTTTAGGATTAAAAACCGTTAGATTGACTCCTCTGGAAAAAAATGCATTCTTTTTGTATGCGTGAAAAACTGTCGTTTCTTCTTGGTGAACATTTATTTCTTTAATACCTCCAAACTTTTTATGTGTTCCTACTATTGTGTATTTTTTATTATTATGTATGAAGTTATAACTTATGTATATTCCATTCACAATTTCCGATGCATGGATAACCATTGTTAAGTCGCCAGTATTGATTGTTTGTATATAAAAGTCGTCTTTTATCTTATATTCTAATCTTTTGTAGTCAATATCTGCTTCGGATTTACCGCGAGACTCCCATAAGAGTTCTAAACCTTTAGAAAATTTTTCGGTTAGCCCCATCTTTTTTTCTAGTTTTATTCGTTCCAATTTTACTTTTTCTATGTTTTCATAGTCGCTAGTCATAAAGCCTCACTTTATCAATTCACAAATATCAACAAATAGTTCATTCTTGCTTTTTACCAACATAGTGTTTAAACCACCCTCTGATGATTAAATAGCCAACAATAATTCCTCCCAATGCTATGGCATAATTATATTGAATCCCAAAGATTGGCTGTCTATCTGGATACATCGGATCAAATATATTGCTAATGCCACCGACTATAAACAAAAGACCAAACAGCCATGCAAATATTGTCCACAATACCTTGACTATAGCATCTTTCATGCCTCACCACTCCTTATCTCCTACCTCTACCATCAACAAAAAAGACAACCCCTCCTAAGAAAGATTGCCTCATAAAAAATCAAAACTGTTCACCCATCCACTACCCCTTTGTAATAGATCGTATTAATTTGCAAAGCCATTATAACATCATAGTTTCGTATCATACAAGAAGTTATGTTCTAAGCTAGTGGTAGCCTGTGACAGCTTTAGTGTTTAGAAAGGCAAGTGGTAGGAAAAAGAAGTGTTTACAAGTGAGGGGTTATCAACGGGTGGATTTCAAACAAGAACGTGGAGTGGTACTAAGTGACATGGGTGGTTAAGATATTTGTTTCAAGTACGCCAAAATAAAAGCCTCTAATATTTCTGACAAAAAAGATTCATTAATCTTGCTAATTTCCCAAAAACCCCATTTATGCTTCCTATATACATATTCATTACTAAAAGTTAGCCAATCAACTAATTTCTTTCCCCCTACTTTTATCCCCTTTAAAGCTCGCTTTTCAATCCTGTAAGAACTCACGCAGCATACAGGCTCTCCTCCTGTCTGCAAATATCCTTCATAATCTTTAAACCAGTCATATTTAATATGATGCTGATCAAAACTAATCATTAAGGTTGGATATTCATCTAAAGCTCTCATCAAATTATCAGAAGAATCAGCTTCCAAACAAAATAGAGATACTCCCATCCAGCTTTCTACACTGTAATTAACGTTAAGTTTTCTTTCTTTGCAATTTTCACTATATTTCTCAAAAACAGTTTCTATCACATTTTTTATATTTTCTTTAAATAGGTTTTTCACCTTGACTTCAGCTTCTTTTAGAACAAGGTCTTTTTGAGAATTACTAGATACTTGATTATCCTTAGCACTCATATAAATATCAAATTGTTTTTCAAGATCATCATTCATTCCTGACCTCCCTTTTACAATAAGCTTATCACCGTATATATGAAGCTGACTGGGTTTTAGTAAACCTTCCTATCAACTAGCCAATAAATTCCCTTCTTGCCAATATTCGCCAAACATAAGAAGATATTTGGAAATGTTACCCAATTTATTGATTTGAGAATCCCTTTTCCCTAAATCTTTTAAAGAATAGCCAAAATGAAAACCACACTGTTCATCAATAATGATAAACCTATCATGGAATTTAGCTTCAGAGTACGGCAAAATCTTCATTTTAATGTTTGGATATTGACTTCTATAATCCAAATAAGTTTTTCTCACCGTTTTCTTTGTTTGGTCTGAAGTAATAATTTCCACCGTTAAATTGTGATTCAAATCTTCCAAAAGATCGAAAAAGTCACTACCCATATATGGATCTATTATTTTCATTTTTTCAGAACAACTTTTGATCAAATCCCTTATAAAGCGATTTGCTATAAAATTTTCCCCTGCCCTTATTAAAATCTCGTCTTTATCAGCAGTAGATATTTTGATAATATTTTTAGAATCCCAATCTTTTTGATCATCTTTCATTGCTCTAAATAAATCAACCCCATAATCTGTAAATTTAACCTTTTGTTTATCAGGAGATTCACTTAAAACATTCTTTTTTATCAAAGATGCTATCCATTCATCTGAATCGTAGCAACATAATCCTTTCATATAGTCCCAAATATCGTGTTTTCGGTGCGATTTACCAAAACCCCTCGCTCGAGTGTAAACACTAATAAACCAAAATTCTTTATCAGACAATTTAGACATAATTCTTTCCCTCTCCACATATTAGAAAAATTTTAAAGACATTACATAATAACTCTAATCTTTCTCTTTTACAAGACTTGCAAAATTTGACCAACATTTGACTTCTTTTTTTAAAAAAATTTAAAAAATTTTGTGAGACTCCTACCAAACACTAGCGCATACACCCCACCCCCCGAGGCGGCGTTTGCCAAATCGTCGTCGGTGTCTTCGGTGGCTTGACGGTGTCTTAAATACGTCCCAATAGGGGCAAATTGATACAAATTGGAACAAATAGGGGTTAATAGGAAATCAAGTGTTTATAGGGGTTTCAGCGTGAAGTCTAGTGTTTATGGGGGTTTGGAGAAATGTGCCTTTTAGTCTTAGCAAACCGTTGCCTTAAGCCGCTCAGCCACCTCTCCGCAAAACTTAAATTGTTGGTTATGATTTTACCATAAAAATCAGGCAAATCAACTATTTTAATGTTATTATTTTATTGGGGATTACTTCCACTTAATAGTGTTTTTCGTATTTTTTTTGTTTGTTTGGTTGAAAAATGGTCGGTAAACTCCATTATTCTTCTAAGTCTGATCAATTTTTCCTTAGGAGAAATTTTCATCCTATCTTTAATTTTTTCTGATTCACTTTCCCATCGGTATTTCAAGATTTTTTCTCCATATTTTTGATCTTTTTTAAAACAGCTATATCTTGTTTATCGATTTCTCTTCCGGCATATTTTTTCATCTTTATCATATCATCTATTCCCATAACTCTAATATTGAATGTACCGATTTTTATAAGTTTAGAATTCTTGTATGATTTTTCGAATGACACAGGAATATCTAATACTATATCTACTTCTTCTCCGGTTTTGTCTTTATAAAAATTGAAAGCTTTAAGGTTTTTGTCACGGATCCAACCCTCACGAATTTCTTTATCCGCTATTTGCATAGGATCTAACGGCTGTTTGACTTTGTATCCATACTTTTTTAGTATCTTTACAATTTTTTCTAGGTTCCCATCCGTCAGAAGCGCTATTATGTCAAGATCGTACGTTGCTCTTGCCGCACCGAGAAGATTCAATGCTAAACCGCCAACAATCAAATATTGAACTTTTTGTTTCTGGAATTCTTTTAAAATATCTTCATATATGATCATTTTTTACCTCACTAAAACTAATCTTATCATATCCATATAATAAAGCAAGGCACTATTATTACGGGTAAATCCTAAATCAGGAGACACTAAATCGGAGAATAGTTATTGACGACAGTTCCCTGTCAGCGAATTAAGTATCGTGCCCCCCGAATTTTCCGAATTTTCGAATTTTTGCCCCGAATTTTAACTGAATTTGAAATTATATTCTTAAAGTACTGGATCGTTGTTCCACTAAGGCGATGAACGTTTCTTTATTTTCTTCAGGAAGGAATGAATCGGTTGCATGTTTTATAAAAACATTTTTTTTGCCTTCGAACAATCTATATCGCACCTTTTTAGGTATGTTTAAACTTTCCGCGACAGCTTCGAAATCTTTTATGGATAAATTATTTTTTTTACCGTTGATCGCTATGGCGCTCTCTTCTTCTTTTGGAATAACCAGTTTAGAAGAAACTAGATCATACGCCGGAGACAATCTCTTTGCTCCGTTATTATCGTAAATAATGGAATAATTTTTTAAATGAGCGTCACCGTTACCTATCAGGTAATTAAATATAACTCTGTCAAAAAATAGTTGTGTATCTAGACCTGGGACAGCAGAGATCTCTTTTATTCTTTTAGCGATAGCTTCAACTGAACCTTTGTATTTGTCCTGATCAAGTATCTGGGAGAAATCCTCCTGATGCAATTTCCCTTTTTTATCACGGTCAAATCTTTTTACAATATATGCCAATGAGCCGTCTTTCATTTCAACAAGCTCATGAAAAGGCACATCTATACCTAACTCTTCGGCTATATTCATACACATATTTTCATTTTCCGGAATATGGCTGAATGACTGGGTCTGCGGTTTGAGGATATATTCACCGTATGGATCTACTACATAAAGCTTTTTCTTTTGGTCATAAACGGCAGGCAACTTAGGCTGGACACCTGAAATCGACATTTTCCCGGGTAATGATTGTGCCTCAATAGCGACGTTTGATAATAGTAGATCGATCTTTTTAATTTTTATTCCTCTTTTATAGGTTTTACTGTTACCGCACCTATAGTATTGTCACCTGATGACCGTATTAAAGCAAGGTCATCGTCCGGATCGCATTTAATGGTCTTACATACGATATCTTTATACCATCCTTCAGCCAATAATCCTTTAAAAAAAGAGAACATCTCACTTGCCTGATAAGGATCTTTTCTTAACGGCAATGTTACGGAAACAGCTGAGGCATTTTTTTTCGTTAGATATCTTTCGTAATAAGTAAACTTATATCCATTCGGCAGCTCTTCCAAAAGACCTGCCGGTATCTCTTTAAAAAAAACTTCTGCTTTACGAAAATTATTTTCTTTCATTGTCGATCACTTCCAAATGACACCCAAGAAAATCTAGAACCTGCCCCACCTTATCCAGACGAAGTGTTTTTTTCCCTTGTTCCAACTCACGCATGAAACGCAAACCGACTCCGCACCTCAATGACAGTTCCTTTTGAGTTAATCCTGTATTTTTTCTTATTTCTTTAACTTTTTGACCTATAGAATTCATGCAACAAGTATACACCTCATAGGGTATAATGTCAATATTTTTTGTTTTTAAAATACCCCTTCGGGTATATTTACAAAAACAATAAACCCTATCAGGTACATTTTTAATAGAAATACAACTGATAGGGTATAAAAAAACTAGCCATGATTAAACTCTTTCCCTTATTTGTAGTGGCTGGGCAGATTCAAGTTTTCTATTAATTCTAGTTTCGGGGTCTGACCCCAAACTTAAGAATCGCGGTTTTTAATTTATTGATATCTATCGGCTTTGAGATATATCCGTTCATCCCGGCATCTTTACATTCTCCTTCCACCCAGTCCGCAACATGAGCGGTAAGGGCTAGTATCGGGATATTTTTGTCTATATCTTTTCTTATTGCCATTGTCGTTTTAAACCCGTCCAATTTTGGCATCCTAAGATCCATAAGCACCAGATCGTACTTCTTCTTTTTCATGGATTTAAGCACCTCTTCACCATCACACGCAAACTGTATATTGCATTTGTCATCCGCCAATGCCATACTCATCAATTCCCGTGAATCCTCATTATCTTCGGCAATGAGTATGTTTATACCGGCAAGATCCGATGCTTCCAGAGTCTCTTCGGGCTTCTCGTCCTTTTTTTCTTCGGCGTTAACTTCAGGTTCTTTCATCTTAAAATCGACCGTGAACTTGCTGCCTTTACCCGGTTCAGACTCAACATTTATCTTTCCTCCCATCTCTTTTACAAGCGTCTTAACGATATGCAGGCCCATACCAACACCGTCTTTTTCGTTGTGCTTGCCCAATTCATAAAACCTGAAATACGGTTCAAAGATATGCGATATCTTATCCTTCGGGATGCCCGTCCCCGTATCTTCGACAACAAAGCGGATAGTTTGGGTTTTTTCCATAATGTTTTTGTCTATAGCACTTATTTTAAGGCTGATTTTGCCCTTATCCGTATATTTTACTGCGTTCCCGCAGAGGTTCTCAAGTATTTGTTTCATTCGCATTGAATCACCCATAAGTTTTGCAAAGACGCTTTCGTCGATCGAACTGCTAAAGGATATATCTTTGTCTCCGATCCTCACTAGTGTGGTTTCACGTATATCTTCGATCAAGTCAATAAGTGATACCGGGCTGTAGTGCATCCTCACTTTACCATTTTCAAGTGCGGAAATATCAATAATATCCTCTATCAAACTAATAAGGTCTTGTCCTTTTCTCTTTATTGTCGTGCAGAACTTTTTCTGTTCATCGCTAAGAGGCGTCTTCATCAAAAGCTCATTAAATCCGTTTATTACGTTCATCGGTGTACGGATATCATGGGAGACATTCATGAGGAACTCTGATTTTGCCTCGTTGATCTTCTCAGCTTTTTCTTTAGCGATTTTTAGCTCTTCTTCCGCCTTCTTGCGCTCAATGATTTCTCTTGCCAGTGTAATATTACTTTTACTGAGTTTCGAAATGAATCTTGTAAATTTTTCAAGAAAAGAGATTACATTATTTACTTGTTCCCTGCTAAGGCGCGGCACGCGCTCTAAAGCCGCAAGATAAGCTTCTTTATCAAATCCATACTTTTTTGCCTGATCAATAAACAGATCTGTATCGATATTATCATCATAATAAAAGAACTGCCCTAAAAAAACATTGCCTACATGTTTATCGCCGATAAATAGCGGAGTTGCCACATCCCACATGTGATTTTTGCACTTGTAGCATAAAGTCTTACCCTTCTTAATATTTCTGGTAAAAAAAGTATCGCTTTCGATACAATTCTTTTCGGCCTCCGGATTAGTTCGATGAAATTGTGTGCAAATGTCCTGCCAACCTGCGCCAACTAGTATATTTCCTTTAAGATCAATAATGGCGTTCGCCATACCTGATACTTTGAAAAAATAGTCCATTATAGGCTGGAGCTCATTCTTATCGATAATATTGGCTAATTCCTCTTCGTCCATATCTGTCTCGGGAGTTAAAATAGAATCCAACTTAAGCTTCAATTGTTCCTGACTCTTTCTGTATTCTTCCTCCGCCTTCTTGCGCTCCGTTATATCGGTGATAACACCAGTAACCCGCACAGGATGCCCTTCCTTGTCACGGGCAGTGATCTTTCCACGATCCCGAACCCACATCCACCTGCCGGACTTGGTGCGCATTCTGTGCTCGGACTCATACACCGGCAGCCGCCCCTCGATATGTCCTGTCAATCGATCAAGAACGGCAGCTTGATCCTCGGGGTGAACATGCTGCTTGAAAAATTCCACAGTGGGCTCAACCTCATCAATCCGATACTCCAGCATCTGAGCCCAGAGATCGTTATAGACGACCTCACCATCCTGGGGATTCCAATCCCACATTCCCAAATTTCCGCCCTGCAACGCAAATGCGAGTCTCTGAAGGGTTTCTCTCTGTTCTTCCTCCGCCTTCTTGCGCTCGGTGATGTCTCTTACTATTCCCATAATTGAGATAATCTTGCCGTCCTCTTTCTCAAGTGCCTTTTGGATCGTATGAAAAATAAACTCTCTGTCCTTTATTACAAAGCTTCTTGTTTCATCAACAATTTCGCCGGAGAAAGAACGATCATCAACTTCCAGAACTATGCGCCCTAGTTCTGGACCGAAAATTTCGTCTGGTGTTTTTCCTAAAATTTCTTCTTGGGAGAGCCCTAAAAGCTCTTGCATGGACCGGTTTACGAATGTATAACGTCTGGCTATATCCTTGATAAAAATAAAATCCACAGCATTTTCAGCAATTGACTTGAATTTATTTTCACTTTCTTCCAGCATCTCTCCGGCCTTCTTGCGAGCGGTGATCACCTGAAAAAATACAGTTATCCCTCCAGTCTTGCGGGGATTCACACGGACTTCGTACCAATCCGCATAAGGTGATACACCAAAATATGTTTCAAATGTAAGAGGTATTTTTTCATTTATCGCACGTGAATAGTTGGTTTCGAATATCGACCCGCGGGCTTCGGGAAAAGAGTCAAACAACTTTCTGCCTATAACATCTTCTCTATTACGCCCCAAAAGTTTCTCGGCAGTTTTATTAAAATATCTCACTGTGAAATCATCATCAAGAACGAAGAATCCGTCACTGATGTTTTCCATCATGTCATCTAGACCATCATCAGTATTCCAAAATTTAGCCATAGTCCTTATCTCCAAAAGCCATAAACACAAAAAGAGCTGACCCGACAGATGCCGAACCCGCTCTTCTTGAAAAGAATTTTACGAAAATATATTCAAAGCCGCTCCACTGTTTCCTAACCTACAGCAATATGTTACTCCCGGCAAGTTCCCATCGCAAGTAAAATCGCCTTTCCTAGATCGACATTTACCCTTCTGGTAAATAAATGAGATTTTTTTACCATAAATATCAGGCAAATCAACTACTTTAATTTTATAGAATCAGGTTGCATATTGATTTTTTCTGTACTCTTATTTCTAGTTTCGGGGTCTGACCCACGGGGTCTGACCCTTTAACTTTACAACATCCGGTTTTCTTGTTATACTAAAAAAATCAAACTAAAAATACGAACTGGAGCGTTGAAGAAGCTATGAAAACTGTGATCTCGGGAGGGATCATCGGACCGGATCACATTAGACAGGATAAATAAAACGAGGAAAGATGTATAACATAGCATTACTTTTAATTGGTTTTTTTATCCTGATCAAGTCGGCGGGCTTATTAGTAACAGGCTCGTCATCTTTAGCAAAGAGATTCAAGGTCTCTGAACTGGTTATTGGACTGACTGTAGTTGCTTTCGGGACATCTTTGCCGGAACTCTCCGTGAATATAATAGCCAGCATTAGAGGAAATGCCGACATAGCAATAGGTAATGTTTTAGGAAGCAATATCGCCAACATTCTTTTTATACTTGGAGCTTCGGCGATTATATTTCCGCTTTCCGTTACAAAAAGCACGGTATTGAAGGGTATACCGCTATCATTGCTTGCAGTTCTCCTTTTAGGAATAATGGCTAATGATGCCGTCATAGATAAGTCCGGGTTTTCAGGATTGACAATGATAGACGGATTGGTATTAATAGCGTTTTTTATAGTATTTTTATACTATGCTGTCGGAATATCCGATGAAAATACAGAGCTAAACTCCACCATAAGCCTCAAAGAAAGTCATCCTGTTAAAATAGTGTTATTCATATTGATCGGTCTTTTCGGTCTATGGATTGGCTCCAAATGGGTCGTAGAAGGCGCATTATACATAGCTTCAGTATTGTCTCTTAGTAATTCTTTTGTCGGATTAACTATTGTCGCTCTCGGCACATCCTTGCCGGAATTAGCAACCTCAGTTGTTGCAGCCTTCAATAAAAAGCCTGAAATAGCTGTTGGGAATATCGTAGGGTCCAATATTTTTAATGTTTTTTTCATACTCGGTGTAAGTTCGATGATCAGCCCCCTGCCATTTAGCAGGTTTTTAAATGCGGATATCGGAATGGCGATACTTTCTTCACTGTTACTGTTTGTCTGCATGTTTACGGGGAAAAGGCATAAAATCGACAGATGGGAAGGCTTTGTTTTTTTAGCCATTTATTTATGTTATATAACTTTTTTGCTGTTCAGAGGTTAACATGGGGTCAACCCTTGAAATGTGAAATGATAGCCTTTATTATATGTTTATCTTTGTCGCTCACTTCTGTTTCCAAACTCTTGCATGCCTTGCTGACACTTGAATAACCTACACCATATTTTTTACCAATAATACTGTTACTTCCGTCTGTTAATTCTTTTGCCAAATACATACCCACCTTTCTTGCCATCACAGGCATGTTCGAGCTGCTATATATCTCTTCTAAATCCATACCGTAACTTTTTGCTACCATTCTGCCAATATCATCAATATCTATATCCGCAGCTCTTAGCTTCTTTTTAAAAGAAGCTTCTTCACTTTCAACTTTTCCCTTTAAATCCTCAAGTGTTCTCTTTATAAACCTCGGACTTCCCAACATACACCCTGCATAAATTTTCTTCATTATATCTTTATCCCCATTCAATTCCGCTATAACAAATTCTTGATATCCTTTTGCATCCATTCCCACATATTGATTAATTATTTCTTTGTCAATAATACCATCTCCATTTTTTTTCATATATCCATTATAACTACTCCACCTATAATCTCCCGCTCCCAAAACCATCTTAGCTCTTACCGGATTGTTATGTATATACGCTGTTAATTTCTTTAAATAGATATCTTGTTCTACCAATATCCCCTTGTATCTTCCCTGAAACAAATGTCCCTGCTTTTTATTAACGTAATTATAATAACATGCATATGAACTATTCACGTAATGCATTACCTGAGAAATATTTGCTTTCAAAGTTTGTATCAAAAAATGATAGTGGTTTCTCATCAGCACATATCCCAAGATGTAGTATTTAAATTTTGCCTTCCCTTTAACAAGAAAATCCAGCATTCTAGATTTATCTTTATCTCCTTCAAATATTTCTCCTCGTCTATTACCTCTGCTACAAACATGATAAATACCATTTTCTAGCTCTATGCGATATGGTCTAGACATAAAAAACCTCCCTTATTCGTCTTAATCTTTATCTACTACATAAGACGCCTTTAGGAGGCTGTTTTCTTTCAAATTATTTCTAACTTTTGTACTAACATTTCACATTTCAAGGGTTGACCCCATAGTTAGGCCATTACGGCGAAGCGTTTTAGGATGTGGAGTTGTTCTCTTAATGTGTTTATTAGTTTTAGGCTTACTCCTTTGACTGTGTTTTCTATCCTGGTCTTTACTTTTTCCATATCCTCGCTGTCGTCCGTAATAAGATTTTTTATCATTTCGTTTATTTCGGTTTCAGTCGCTTCCTCTGCCATGGGCGTTATGTAGTCTTTCAACTGATCAAGCATCATCTTGTTCTTGCCGTCTACAAGCCTTGCCATTGTGGCTACAAAAATGGCTTTTACTCTGTAGGTGAATCCGGCTTCTGAAGATATTTCGGCATCGGGCATCTGCATATTGATCAGCCGGACATCCCGCATCCTATAAGCATTATCATCTTTTTCATTTACGGCTTTATTGAAAGCTTCCAGTTCTTTGCCTGATGCTATGACAATATATTTTCTGTCTTTATCTCTTTTCCCGTCTTCCATCCTCGCTAAAATTCTTTCCGGGGTTTGTATTTCTACATAAAGTTTTCCAATTCCTCCCCTGTTTTCAATATTCTTATTGACCGACTTGATCGCTTTATCCATATCGTCTGAAAGTTTTTCCTGCGCCACTCCATCACCCGGATCATTCGCGATAAAAATATGTATTTGTTTCGCGTCCATCTGACCGATAAGTGTATCCATAGCTGTCTGCTCTATATCGGATAAAGGTTTATCTTCCGAACGGGAAGCAGGACCCATATCAGATCCTAATCCTAAAATATATTTGTAGGTCTCTCTGATCGTCTCTTGTTCTTCTGAAACATCGGTACCGTTCGAGCGTCCGACTACCTCGCGGGATTTTTGTTTATTTGTTGCTTCTGCCCAATCATATATGCTTTTTTGCATGCCCGGGCTTTTGCGCAATGACTGTAACATCGAATGAATATTCCCTATTACCGCATTGTGCGCCAAATTCTTTTCATTGACGGCTTTTTCTTTTTCTGTTCTTGCATTATCGTTTGGCACTTTGGTTTTTGTTATTTTAAACTTAATAGCTATTTCTACGGCTTTAGATGTTAGCTTTTCTTTTTCACTTCTTGTGAAATCTTCATTTAAGATTAATAATAGAACTCTATCCAGATCACTTGTTAATCTTTGATATTGTTGCCAATCTTCTATTGCCAACAAAATATCAAGAGCCTCATTTAGCGCTTCATATTTCGCCAGACGGTTCATTCTTTTGTCATACTCTGCATCGTTTTCTTTTACTCTTTCCCTTATAAGGTGATCAAATTTATATGTTGCTTTCCCGGTACTATATGTTACTAGTACTTCTTCTCTTTGTTGAGTAAACATTTCAACTTCGCCTACATTATAATACATATCTTCATCTGTAAGTTTTTTCCAGCCGTCATTTGTGTATATCATAAAAATTAATTCACTGTCCTCTTTCTCAACATGAATATCGCCTATACGAGGAAGTCCTCTAGTAAGGAATGTTGGATGTTCCGCTTTGTTTAAAAGTTCAGCTACAAGCTGATTTGTTCTTTTTCCTTTATTATCGCTGTTCGCTCTGCCGACAACTTCACGTGTTGTCGTTTTAGTTGTCGTTTTTGTTTTCAGCATATCTATTAGCTCAAGTATATTGTTTACGTCTTCCTCGCGCTTTGCTAGTTCCTCTCGAAGGTTTTTAGAAAAAATGTTCAGTTCATTTATGCTTGTCCTGGTTAATGGTTCAGTATAAAAATTAAACATCGCTTTCAATATCGGAAAACATTTTACTTTGTAATCAAAACTCAAAGCATTAAGTATCCTTATCATTCTCCCTATTTTTCTCTGAACGGTTACTATTCTATTATCACCTTTTTCCTTGTATGATTTTAATTCTTCCCATTCATTTACAAAAACTTTATATCTGTAAGCGTAGATACCTTCGTTCTTGTAGCTATCGGATAAACTGTCAAATAAGCTTTTTAGATCTTTTTTTGGTTCCGGGGACTTAACATCATATTCACGGACTAACGCGTCTAAAACTCCATAGACTAATTCTCTGTTTTCAGTCACATTCAGGCCTGTCGCGAATTTTATGGCCGCGGCAATGTATTCTTTTTGTTTCTCATGGTAGCCGGAATATCTTAAAATATGCATAAGTTCCCGAAGTTTCTTCAGTCTTGTTTCTTCTTTACATTTCTTCGGTAAGAGCTTTATAGCTTCTGCCGCTTTTGCTATTTCGATCGGGTTCGCCGGAAGATATTTTCTGTTCAATTCTTGCTGTTTTTTTTCTAATTCTTCTTTAGCTTTAAGCCTAGCTTCCCGGCTCCCGCCATACCTTCCTACAACAATTCTGTTATTGAACGGCATTTTTAAACCAATAAATACAAAACCGAAAAGGTCGTCTTTGTAGACACCTTCAGGAAGAGTTGAATAAAGAGCAAGAACAAGTCCGCGGATGTCATCAAAGTTTTTATTCTCCGTTTCTTTCGCCTCTAAAAAATCAAGCAGGGCAATAACTATTTTCCATATCTGTTTTTGATCAAGTTCCGCGATATTGTTCATTGATAGGATTTTCCCAACTAATTCTTTATCATACTTTTCAATTTCAACTTCCGGCTCAGCTTTTGCCAAAGCATCTATACAGGATACAGAGGCATCTACCATCAAATTGGTTTTATTTTCATATGCCCTTTTTATTGCTGATGGCCTTGCATTTAAATTGATCCTTCCGGAATAATCAACTCTTACCTGCTGCTCAGACTCACTAAAATAGTGTAATGTACCCAGCATATCCGAGAAAGAATAAGAATTACTCGATGTCAGTTTCTTATCTACGTATTCCCAATTACCTGATTCTTCAGAAAACTGTTCCACATATATTGTGTATGGCTTTTGTGTGTTGTTTCTGTCTATTTCTTGTCTGGCCCTTAAATTTCCGTCATATTCTCTATTGCCTAGATCATACTTGATCACGCTTTCATAGTTATCAAGCATCTTTCTAATTTTATCCGATGTTACAACTTCTCCTTCTTCAGGGACAACATAATTTGAACTTTCTTTCACATCCACAAACCTGTCATATGATCTTACCCCTAGATCCCTTATATCATCAGAGTATTCTTCAAGATAAATTATTCCTTTCATTTGATCGATGGAGGTAATATCACCATTGGAAAGTTGAAATGAAAAATCTGTTCCGTCACTATTCTTAAGCGCTTCCCAACGGCCTTTTTTAGAGCCTTGCTTATTCACGGGCTGATACTGAAATACTATACATTTGTTTTCTGTTGCTTTGTCTTTCCATACGCGGATCTCACCGATATTCGGGTTCTTCGGTATCGAGAACTCGGCATATTCCACATAAGGCCGTTTTTTTACTCCGGGATGCGAATCCTGATCTGCCGGAGAAACAACTGCTATATCTTTTTCATAGTTTATTTGAGAGGCTATATTTAAAACATACATTTTTTCCCATTCTTCTAAATGCTCCCACTCTTTCGCTAAATCGCCCGGCGACTCATAACCTTTTGCTTTAAATTCATCCCTCCATTTAGATGTATTTAAAAGCCATGCCGCTCTCGCGTTAAAATAAGAGTTATACTGTTTTGTCGGAAAATTTTCGGGCATACATCTTGAGGTTACTTCCCATAATTTAATAGCTTTAAGGTCTAAATGATATCTTCTGCCTATATGAAGACTATTCATTTTTGTTCTATCATTAGGGCCGTCACCCTTTTTAGGTTCTCTCACATATTCTTTTTTATTTATCTGTATTTCCCCTTTGCCTTCTCTGGTAACATGAGCATAGTAACCGTTGGCGCTTTCGTTTGTTTTTTTACTGATACGCGTAACTTCATGCATAGCTAAATTAAAAAACCTGCCCCAGAATAAAGATATGTATCTGTATTCATCGTTCTGTGCCCCCTCGCCTTTAACCAATTTATATATAACCTTATCGTTATTTCTGTCTTCGTATAACCCTTCGAGATATTCTTCATCAAGCGTTAATATAACTTTATCAATTTCACCTTTCGGTGTTTTATCAATACTTATCTCAGCGGCATTTATTGCTTTATTATTTCTTTTTCCGTTTTCATCCAACAGTATACCCGTTTCGATGAATATTTTATCCATAGGTATATTTCCATAAATATTTATGTACAATTTGAAAGCCCGTACAATGTCAACTCCTCTCAGACCCCCCTCTTCATTTTTTAAAACTTCAAAAAATCTGCCTTTTATCATTTCTTCCGGATATCCGCTTTTTGAAACATCTATCCAATTTTTGATCTTAACTTCTTCGCCATTATTAGGAGGTAATACCTTGAAATTTGATGTTACATATGAAAGTTCCTCAAAAAACTCCATACCCTTTGCGAACCCAAATCCTTTCTCAGCCAGATATTCTCTATCGGCCATAGCCCGCATAGCGGTTCTTGTATCTTCCACAAGACTACCGGCAACAGGCGCCAGACCGTAACAAACGCTGTTGACCATAAACGCGAATACAACTAAACAAGATATAATTTTTTTCATATAGATTTTCTCCTTTAAAATAAAATCCATTTAGTTCTTTTTAAGCTAGTCCAAACTTATGCAAGATTATAACAGAAAACTCTCAATTTCCAAAATTTTTTTCTCTTAACGTATTCTTGCGTGAAATTTAAATAAAAAAAGCACAAACTTTCATCAATTCGGGATTTTTAAATCTCAATTTAAAATTCTATTTTGCCGCTTGTCTAGACTTATACTTTTATACAATGCTGTCCGGTAAAACTTTGTCACCAAAAACTATGTTGAAATTCTTTGATTTTAAAGTCCTTAATTTTAGCTGGTGTAACTCTTAACAAATCCATCAAAGATAACCTTGCGGTAAGTGCTTC
>JADGBB010000099.1 GCA_015231715.1 Candidatus Omnitrophota bacterium | reverse complement strand
CCGTAGAGATCGATATTCCGGGCTTTATTTTAGCTATAAAAGAAGGGAAATTTCAAGCTGCAGTAAATATCATTAAACAAACAAACAATTTACCGGCTGTTTGCGGAAGAGTTTGTCCTCAAGAAGATCAATGTGAAAAATTATGTGTTCTTACAAAAGCCGGCAAACCTATTGATATAGGCTCACTTGAAAGATTTGCCGCTGATTGGGAAAGAGAGAACAAAGAAAAAGAAAAGATCCAAAAAACAAAAGTTAAAGAAGGTTCAATTAAAGTGGCTGTTATAGGGGCGGGTCCTGCCGGTCTAACATGCGCAAGTGACCTTGGTAAGATGGGTTATGATGTTACGGTTTTTGAGGCCTTACATAAACCGGGTGGAGTATTGACCTACGGAATCCCTGAATTCAGGCTGCCTAAAGATATAGTAATGGATGAAGTAGAACAAATAGCTTCTGCCGGAGTAGAGTTTAAATACAATTACGTAATAGGAAAGATAAAAAAAATCGAGAATTTGAGAGAAGATGGTTATAAAGCATTCTTTATAGCTTCAGGTGCGGGATTGCCTTATTTTATGAATATTCCAGGCGAGAATCTTAACGGAGTGTATTCAGCTAATGAATTTTTAACCCGAGTGAATTTGATGAAGGCTTACAAGTTCCCTGAATATGATACCCCGATAAACGTAGGTAAAAAAGTGGCTGTCATCGGGGCAGGTAATGTAGCTATGGATTCCGCTAGATCCGCACTGCGTTTAGGAACAGAAAAAGTGTATATAGTTTACAGGCGAACAGAACAGGAAATGCCGGCAAGGATTGACGAGATACATCATGCCGAGGAAGAAGGGATAGAATTCCATCTTTTGACAACGCCCTTAGAGATTATCGGTGATGAAAAAGGTGAGATTAAAAAACTTAAATGTTTAAAGAACGAGCTGGGAGAACCTGATTCAAGCGGGAGAAGACGCCCGGTTCCTATAAAAGGTTCGGAATTCGAGCTGGAAATGGATACGGTTATAGTAGCTATCGGTAATGGTCCGAATCCTATACTTCTTGAAACTATAAAAGAACTTAAATTGAATAAATGGGGAAATATTGAAGCTGACGAAAAAAACTGCAGAACTAATATAGAAGATATTTTTGCCGGAGGGGATATTGTGACAGGTGCATCAACTGTTATAGCCGCAATGGGTGCGGGGAAGCAAGCCGCTAGGTCTATAGATGAGTATTTGAAGAAACAATAACTAATGGGATCGCTTCGTCGCTTTGCTCCTCGCGATGACGGATGGGAATAAAGACTAAGTTCGGAAAAAATAACGGAGGTGTAAAAATGGCAGTAAAATCAAAGTATGTAGAAAAGGTTTTAGAAATTGTCAGAAAACGTAATCCGGGAGAACCGGAATTTTTGCAGGCTGTTGAAGAAGTTCTTGAAACGCTTTCCCCGGTTCTAGAAAAACACAAAAAGTATGAAGATGCTTGTATTTTAGAAAGAATAGTCGAGCCTGAAAGACAAATTATATTCCGTGTACCTTGGCTGGATGATAAAGGCAGAGTTCAGGTTAACCGCGGGTTTAGAATTGAGTTCAATAGCGCGATAGGCCCTTATAAAGGCGGTCTGCGATTTCATCCGACGGTAAATCAGAGCATTTTAAAGTTCCTTGGATTTGAACAGGTATTCAAAAATTCTCTTACAACTCTTCCTATGGGCGGAGGAAAAGGCGGGAGTGATTTTGATCCTAAAGGCAAATCAGATAATGAAGTAATGCGTTTTTGTCAGTCATTCATGACAGAACTAGAAAGACATATCGGTCCTGACACGGATGTTCCTGCAGGGGATATAGGTGTTGGCGGACGAGAGATAGGTTTTATGTTCGGCCAGTACAAAAGACTTCGCAATGAATTTACGGGCGTATTAACAGGTAAAGCTCTTAATTGGGGAGGATCTTTGATCCGTCCGGAAGCTACAGGTTACGGTGCTGTATATTTTGCAGAAGAAATGTTAAAGACAAGAGGCGACAGCTTTAAAGGTAAAACAGTTGTTGTATCGGGTTCAGGTAATGTTGCTCAATACACGGTTCAAAAAGTTAATCAGCTTGGCGGTAAAGTAGTTTCATTATCTGATTCTTCAGGTACAATACATGATCCTGCCGGGATAACCGCTGAAAAATTAGCGTTTGTTATGGAATTAAAAAATGTTAAAAGAGGACGCATCAAAGAATATGCCGATAAGTATGGCTGTAAATTTTTGGAAGGAGAAAAACCTTGGGGCATCAAATGTGATTGCGCTTTCCCAAGTGCTACACAAAACGAGATTGACGGCGATGACGCTAAAATATTGCTTGCTAACGGTTGTTTTGTTATCAGCGAAGGAGCTAATATGCCTTCAACTCCGGAAGCGGTTGAGCAGTATTTAGCTAAGAAAATACTATATGGTCCTGGTAAAGCGGCAAATGCAGGAGGCGTTGCGACTTCAGGTCTTGAAATGAGCCAGAACTCAATGCGTTTGTCATGGTCAAGAGAAGAAGTTGACGCTAAGCTTAAAGGTATCATGGTTGCTATACATAAACAATGTGTAGACGCAGCTAAAGAGTACGGCGAACCGGGCAATTATGTTTTGGGCGCGAATATCGCAGGGTTTGTGAAGGTTGCGAATTCGATGATCGATCAGGGTGTTGTATAAATTTTAGTTGACAAAAAATTATTTAGTGATAAAATCATATTTGTACATTGATGTACACAAGCAGCGAAGAAGCGTTTTTGGAAAGGTCCAAAAACGCTTTTTTGTTTTCATAGATCGAAATTTTTGGCGTTGAAGCCTTTTGTTGTAGGGATATTAGACCCTATGGCAAAAG
>JADGBB010000098.1 GCA_015231715.1 Candidatus Omnitrophota bacterium | reverse complement strand
TTTATTTAAAATTTAAATTTTTAAAGCCTGTGTGATCTCAATCCCACTAGGCAATTCTTTATTAATTAAGTTTTGTATTTCAAGAGGTTCTACTTCTTTTTCAAGAAATAAAATCATTTTTTCATTTTCGCTTTCCGTCCCCAGCTTTAAAGCTTGCGGCATGCTTATCTTTATTCTGGGAGTAAAGCCACCCGTTAAAACAAATGGAAGTTTGGCCCTGCGGATCGATCTCTTGAAAAGGGTCATAAGATCAAGATGAGAGATAAACACCATCAAGTCTTTCTTATAAAAAGTTATTTCATATTTGATCATTTAGTCCCTGAAATCAAACCAGGGTTGTTTTTCTTTTTTTTCGCCGCTTAAAGTTTTAGAAACTTTCTCTTTTTTGGGTTTATTCAGAACTTTAACGTCAGAAACTTGTTTCTTTACAAGAACATTGCCTTGTTCAATAGGTTTTGAGCCATCTTTGAAATTGTAGTTCTTATAGATATTATACTGTTCCTGTGAATCAGACTTAGCTATAGCGTCGTTACCATCCTTTATCAGGTGCACCGTAACAAAAAATATGACTTCACTTTTAGTAATAATCTCCGAATCATATTTCACCAATGGTCCTATAAAAGGAACACCACCCAAAACATCCCCAAAAAATGGTATTTTATCTACATTTTTAAGAACGTTGTCTTTTATCAGTCCCCCAATAAAAATTGTTTCACCGTCAGATACTCTTACCTGTGTATTTGCTTCCCTAGTATCATACTTAAGGGCAGATGTATACTCTGTAGTGCTTACTGCCACACTTTCAAAAACAAGATCGCTAGAAACTTCAGGGACAAGATTAACAACTATATCTCCTTCATCATTAACATGTGGAATAACTGTAAGTTTGACTCCAACTTCTCTGGCTTCTTCGTCCGATTCATATTCAACAGTTACCATCTGACTTGTCTGCAAAGATTCTTGTGTTTTCTGAAGCATAACTTTTTGAACAACTTTTAACGTTGCCTTTTGGTTATTCAAAGTGGTTATTCGTGGAGTGGAAAGTATGTTAGTATCTGCTCTTTCACTTATCATTTTTAATACTGCCTGGAACTGTGAAAAATCAAGGGTTCCATAGCTAAAAAGTGGACTGCTTGCACCAGGAGCCAAAGCATTAAGTGTTGCTGCTGTAAACTGTGGGAAGCCAGTATCATATGCGCCATCAGGATAATAATCCCTCTGATGACCCGGTAAAAATTTCAATATACCGTCATTTCTAAACGGAAAAGTTGTAGGCCTGTTTGACCCTGCCGCAGAAATTATGACATCCCAATTAATCCCTAACTGTTCCGTATCATTTAAAAGGACTTCAACCACCTTTGCTTCCAGAAGTATTTGTGCCGGCTTTTTATCTATCAATAACAGCATCTCTTTGATCTGGTTTATTTTTGCGGGTATCGCTGTTATTACTACAGAATTAGCACTTGAAATAAAAGTAGCATTCTCTCCTCTTGCTTTATCCAGAACAGAATCTATAGCCCTCATCACCTCTTTTATCCCTTTCCCTTCTTTTGCAACAGATACAGCTTCCCCTCCGCTTTCGGAAGATGATTCTTTTTTTAGTTCAATATTTTCAACAATATAATTCAATGGTATAACCTCAGTCACCGTATCCTCTGTCTGCAATAAAGCCCTCGGCATAACTCTGATTATTCCGCCTTCTCCGGAATACGCATAACCATAGTTTCTGGTAACAATATCTAAGGCTACTTCCCAAGGCTTATTCCTTAACCTCATTGTAACTAAGCCCTTCACGCCGGGAGTAGGAATAATATCAACTCCGCTAACTTCAGATAAATAGTTAAGAACAGTTAAAATATCTACTTCTTTGAAATTTATAGTAATATTCCCCGGTGTCGGCAATGAGCGTTTATTAAGTTCCGAATGCGTAGTTGCCAGCTGATCATAATTGGATTCGGGTAGTTCGCTGTCAATGTTTTGTGAAATGTTTTCTGTATTAGAAACCGGTTTAGTCGATACTGTCTCTTCAGAGTATACGCTTGAAACAGAGCCGACATTAAACCCGATCATCAAGATTATCATAATATTCAAAATTTTATATTTTTTGAGAATTAGCATTCTCCTCCTTTTATAGATCACTCATAAAGAACCAGATCAAATTCACTTTCTTTAAACCTGACCCTTACGGTATTATCTGATATAGCTACTATCAAAACATTTCCGACACTATCACCCTCGCTGATTATCTCACCATTAACTATGGCTTGTTTACTGCCGTCAGCGGCCACAAGCACGCCCTGCAATGTGAGATCTTCTTTTCCAATAATACCCTTTATCCCGCTAACTGTCCGTGTCGCTGCATCTCCTAAAAGAGGCACAAAAGGATCTCTTTTTCCGGCAGATTGATAAACAAACTCAGCCGAAACATTTTGCTCAAATAATAAAAAACTCATTATAAAAATCAGTGAACTAAAAAAAATATTATATCTGTACCTGTCCATTAGTCTCCAACCGAAACATATGTTTTAACCATCATCATAACATTATGAGCTCTTGGCAATTTTGCATTCTGAGCTATATCAATATTATCAATTACGATAATTCTGTTCTGCATATTGATCTTGCTCACAAAATCACCAAGTTGATGATATCCGCAATTAGCAGCTATTTTTATCGGCATCTCATAAAAATAATCATCCTTTCCCGAACCATGAAGAGATTTTAATTCATAAGGCGGTATGCTTACCAGCAAAACGTCAGGCTTATCGGCCATGGCCGCAAAACTTTCAAGCAGAACTGTTATTTCTTTTTCTCCCGCAAGATGCTTAGAATGTATTTGTAATTCTTTA
>JADGBB010000097.1 GCA_015231715.1 Candidatus Omnitrophota bacterium | reverse complement strand
TTTTATAATAGGAGGCGTGCATCTGACGATAGCTCATGCGACAAAAGCGATACGAGAGATCAATTCGCCGAAAGTAATAGCACAGTTTGGATGGATAGCAATAGTGTGGGGAATGTTCTTCAGCGCCAATACATTAGTTTTAGCAAAACCATTCCCATGGTTTTCAGGATATCTTTTATTAGGAGGGATTCTAGCAGTACTATTGTTCGCAAATTTTCAAAAAAATTTTATCAAGGGAATATTAGAAACATTAGTAGATCTGCCCCTAAGTATAATTAGCGCTTTTTCAGACATAGTATCCTATTTAAGGCTTTTCGCAGTTGGCTATGCCAGCGTAGTAGTAGCACAAAGTTTTAACAGCATGGCTGTAGGTGACGGGGTGAACACAATATTAGGCGGAATAATAGCAGCTCTAATCTTGTTCATAGGACATACATTAAACATAATTCTAGCTCTAATGGCAGTAGTAGTACACGGCATAAGACTAAACATGCTAGAATTCTCCGGCCACCTAGGAATGCAATGGTCCGGCAAAGAATACAAGCCCTTCAAAGAGTAAAAATGGGCCGTCGAACGTTGCAAAACGAAAGACGAACGACGAAAGGCAAGCAATTAAAAAGAATTGGCGCTTGCCAAGAAATTTTTTGGGTGACATGGTGGAAACTTTGTGTGTTTTTTACTAAAAACACACAAAGTTGGAACGATGGCAGGACCCGAAAAATTGCACGCAAGAGAAGCTGAATTTATTTATAATTTTAGTTATTTGATTTAAATCGAGTTACACAAATAGGAGGCAAAAATGTTACAAGGACTAGGAGACATGGGTTTATCATTAGCCTTAGCTGCCGCAGGTTCAGCGCTAGGCACAGGCGCCGCCGGTATGGCAGCCATAGGTGCATGGAAAAAAGCATTTATGAAAAATAAAAACGCGCCTTTTATTTTAGTCGCTTTTGTTGGAGCACCCTTATCCCAGACAATTTACGGTATGATTTTGAGAAATAAAATCATATCGGCAAATATGGATCCTGAAACATATCCTTACCAGCTAGCAATGGGGATAGGAGCGGGTCTAGCCATGGGTATGTCTGCATGGATGCAGGGGAAAGCCGGAGCAAGCGCAGCCGATGCTTTAGCCGAAACGGGACAAGGGTTTGGTAACTATATTATGGTGCTAGGAGTTATAGAAACTGTAGCACTTTTTGTCATGGTGTTTATGATGACCGCATTGCCAAAATAAAACGGAGGTAAACAATGGGAAACAAAAAACTTTTTAAAGTGATGTTGATCATGTTTGTTAGCGGTGTTATGTTCTCGCAGTCAAGTGTCGCATTTGCTTGGCCTAAGATTGGAAAGAAAGAAGCAAAACAAGAAACAAAACAAGAAACAAAAATGGTAAAAGAAAATGTTAAAAGTGAAAAGAAAGAAGCGGTAAAAGCTCAGGTACAACAAAAGAAAGAAACAAAAGAAACAGCTAAAGTCGTTAAAAAAGAAGCAATGACAGAACAAATGCAGCAGCGCAAAGAGCAAAGAACCGGAATATCGGAAGAACAACAAGCTGCAATAAAAGCGCAGAGAGAAAAACGCAAAGCCGAGTGGGATAGTTTGTCAGCAGAAGAGAAAGCAGCAAGAACCGCAAAAATGGAAGAACAGCGCGCGTCCATGAAAGCAAAAATGGAAGAACGCAAGGCAGCATGGGATAATATGTCAGCAGAAGAAAAAGAGGCAATGAAAGCTAAAGTTGAAGAACAACGCGCTGCAATGAAAGCAAAAATTGAAGCAAACAAAGCGAAAAACACCGTTAAAGAGAAATAATAAAAATGTCAAAATTAAAAATAGACCTTCATGATATCTATAATAAAGGGAAGGTCATAGACCAGGAACTTTATCGCATTATCGAAGAGGCGGCCGATAAAGGCATAAAAGTTGTTGAGATAATACCGGGTAAGGGCTCAGGACAGCTGAAAAAAAAAGTATTAAGGTTCCTGGAACAAAAGAATATAAAGAAAATGTATCACCGGATCGAAAAAGACAGCAGTAACTGGGGCCGCCTTTTCGTTTATTTCAAAAAGCAAGGGATGTAACGAAAATTTTTACTTAATGTCTTCTTTGATCTGATGAATTTGAGATTCAAGGTCATTAATTTCTATTTGCCAATATTCAGGCGAACCCCATCCCGGGATAAGAGAGGCGGCACCGCCGTCTTTAGCCCGATGAGCACACCACGCAGCAAAATGAACATACCTCATAGCTCTAAGAGGCTCCACAAGTGAAAGGTCATTAAAATTAAAATTTTTGAAAGTTTCATAGCCTTCGACAAATAAAGAGAGTTCTTTTTTTGTATCCTTTATGTAGCCGGGAAGCAGCATCCAAACATCATGAATTGCAGGACCCATAACCATATCATCAAAATCGATCATATACAAAGATTCTTGCGGACGATGAATAATGTTGGCAGAATAACAATCCCCGTGTATTCTAATAACACGTTTATCTTTAAATAAAGGTGTGATTGTTTCCAAGAGTTCATCCGTAATTTCAACAAACCAATTTGAATATTCCTTAGGAAGAAAACCACCCTTAATAATAAAATCTATATGTTTTTTTGTCGAATGCTCAGGGGTAAGTATAATGCGGTCTTTAGCTACGCTTTCTGCTCCGACAGAATGAATCCTTCCGATTAAGCGTCCAAGTTCAAGCCATTGGTCTTCAGTGAACTCATCACAATTACGGCCGCCCATTTTCGGATAAATAGCAAAAAAAGTATCATCGCATGTTCCAAGAGTTGAACCGCTAATAAGCGAAATGGGTGCGATTACAGGGATCTCAGCTTCTTTTAGCTCAAGCAAAAAAGAATGTTCATCTTCAA
>JADGBB010000096.1 GCA_015231715.1 Candidatus Omnitrophota bacterium | reverse complement strand
TGTTTTTGTGATGATTGCAACTGGTCCCAAATAGTTGTTGTAGGCAACGAGGGTTGATGCTCGGGATCATCGCAGCCGGTTGGTGCCTGATTGCAAAAAACAAGAAGAACATATAACTCCCTAAAACATTTAGTGTATTTTTTATCAGTATCTAAAATATGTTTTTTAACCCACTCAAAAAGAAAACTTAGAACGTCCAACGAAACAACCGCTTTCCCTTTATCAAAAGCTTTTTTAAATTCAAGTGTTTTAGCGACAAAGTTGTCATGTTCAATTTTATGCTCTTCCAAACCTTCAAAGGAAAACTCAGTCATATGCTTTTCTTCATAAGAAAAATGATAAACCGCGTACTCTGCCATACCATTAATTATATCTCCTATAACAGTTCGCGATTCACCTTTTTGAGAGGCCTCAAAAAGATCATTTACCATACCTATCAGTTTTTTATGCTGGAAATCAATTTCATCAACCCCAACACTATATCTCTCGCTGAATTTAAATAATTCCATCTGTTTTCCTCAATTATTCCACTTATCCAGTATTTTGGATATTTTATCCTGCACCTGTTCTTTTATCTCAACATCTGACAAAAGGTTCTCCAGTATCTTTTGATGTTCTTCGGCCATATGGATTATATCTTTCTGCATCTCTTTAACTTTATTTTCCAGCCTGTGTTTTTCTATAGCATGCATTACCGGATAAAGTATTTTGTCTTTATTGTCAATGGGCTTAAGAACATAATCAAAAGCTCCCTCTCTTACCGCTTCCTGGCAAGTATCTAGTGTTCCGTAGCCTGTAAGAAAAATGAACGGTATTCTTAATTTTTTTTCGTTCACATAATGCAATACATCTACGCCGGATTTTCCCGGCATTTTAAGATCGCTGACGATAACGTCTATTCTTTTTACTTCAACGCTATCGAATATTTTTTTTGCGTTATCATACCCGTTCGCCGTAATAACCTCAAACCCTAATGTTTCTAAAAGCTCACCCAGCGATTCCAAGATAGCGTCTTCGTCATCTATGAGCATTATATATCCTTGAGTCTCTTTAGCCATTATTCCTCCTTAATTATTCATCCGCTTTAAATCGTCTTTTTTAATTTGTCTGAAATTTGGTGTACAAATTTTTTATTATTATCTAATGCTTTTTCGCCGAAAGGCGGTAGCGCAAAATAAAATATTTTATTTTCTCCTTCATTAGAAACAAAACTTATCCACCCTTTATGTTTAGCGGCTATATCGCTTGATACCGCCAGCCCTAACCCTGTTCCTTTTTCGGGCCCCTTAGTCGTAAAAAAAGAATTAAACAGTTTGTCTTCGGTTCCTTTTAAAATGGGGATACCGTTGTCTTTAACTCCTACAGCGACAACTCCGTCCTCTTTTAAGAATTTAGTGAATACTGTTACTTTCCCGCCTTCTTTCTGATTAAAAGCTTCATTCACCGCGTCTCTGGCGTTTACCATAAAGTTTATTATTATGTCTTGTACTTGATGTTCATCGATACTGACTTCGGGTATATTTTCATCAATATTTAATTCAAGCTCGATATTGTGATCTTTGAACTGCTGTGTAAAAAGATGCACTGCCTCCTTAGCCGGCACACTGATCTTATCTTTGCGATATTGTTCCTGTCTGACTTTAGAATAATCGCCCATTCTTTTTACTACTGATGAGAGGCGCGTGAAATGCTGTTTTATTTTATTAAGTTTATCTTTTAATTTTTCGTCGCCCTGAACAACCGGAGATAATAAAATAACTTCCAAATAACTCGATATAGCCATAAGCGGCTGGTTTATTTCATGAACTATTCCCGAACCCATTTCGCCCATAGCCGACATCTTTGCCGCGCGGGCGATCTGTATCTGGAATCTTTTCAGCACTTCATTGGTAGATTCAAGCTCTTCATAAGCGGCAGCTTTTTCTTTTATATGCAGGCTTAATTCATGTAATGAAAAATCCATTATGTCGCGTAAAGATAAAATTCCCTTTAGTTTATCGTTATCAACTACCGGTATATGGCGTATGTGATTCCCCTGCATTATTTTCATCGCATGTATTATTGTATGCCACGGGAAACATACCGTCATTCCGGTCGTCATATAATCAGATGCTTTGAGCTTATCAAGATCTACTTTAGGCGCGAACTCGGCTGTTTTAACAAGAAAATCACGTTCAGTAAAAATACCTATCGGCTTATCATTTTTTGAAACTATTACAGCGCCGATATTATTTTTTTTCATTTTAGTCAGCACTGTACTCAGCGTATCATCCTCAGATACGACTTCAACATCTTTTATCATAAAATCGCTTACATGCTTTTGGCCGAAAGATATATCCATCCATACTTCATCGGTTTTTTCTTTCTCAGATTCTTTAGCAGTTGCTTTTTGAACTTCGAACAATATATCCGAAACAGGTTTTTGTTCTTTATCCGCTGTGTCACTTTTTAGACGAACTATTCCTTCTGATACCTGGGAAGTTTCTTCTTTGTTCATCTCTTCTTGTTCTGAGACATTTGAAAGGTCCAGCATTCCTTCATTCCCGACATAATCATCTCTAACTATTTCTTTGGTGAGATTTTCTAAGTTAACTGCCGCGCAATTAGCTGAAGCGCCTTTCATTCTATGAGCGCTTCTTGCGACATTTTCAAGATCGTTCTCTAAAAAAGATCTTTTTAGAGCTTTAAAATCTGCTTCGTTCTGTTCAACGAGCATTTTACATAAACTTGCTACTAACTTTTCATGCCCGAGACATAACTCTAATGCCCTTTCCATGTCTATAACACTCATTTAAGCCCATGCTCCCTAAAACATTTAGTGTATTTTTTATCAGTATCTAAAATATGTTTTTTAACCCACTCAAAAAGAAAACTTAGAACGTCCAACGAAACAACCGCTTT
>JADGBB010000095.1:2247-2904 GCA_015231715.1 Candidatus Omnitrophota bacterium | reverse complement strand
TCTATCGATAATATTTCAGATGTTGAAATCAGATTTCAAAAACCCTCGTGGCCATTTCTTCGTTGGGGTCGTTATGGTAACCCGGGTATGGCCAGACGCTTTTTTAAACAAATGAAGAAAATGTTAGAGGAAGAGGATGGATCAATTTAAGCTTGTCAGCCGATTCAAGCCTATTGTAGAACAGTTGGAGGCCGTAGACCAGATCGTGAACGGGATACAGCAGGGAGTCCCTGCCCAGACACTGCTAGGTGTTACCGGCAGCGGGAAGACCTTTACTATGGCGAATATTATCAATGAGATAAATCGTCCGGTCCTTGTAATATCACATAATAAAACATTAGCCGCTCAGCTATATTCTGAATTCAAAGATTTTTTTCCTAAAAATGCAATTGAATATTTTGTTTCCTACTATGATTATTATCAGCCGGAAGCATATGTGCCGCAAAGCGATCTATATATCGAAAAAGATGCATCTATTAATGAGGATATTGACAGACTTAGATTGTCTGCGACAAGCAGTATCTTTTCAAGAAAAGATGTTGTGGTCGTGGCGAGCATTTCTTGTATTTATGGATTAGGGTCGCCGGATGATTATGCTAATCTTTTAGTTACAGTTGAAAAAAATACAGACATCAAAAGAGAAAAATTATTGAAAAA
>JADGBB010000095.1:0-2195 GCA_015231715.1 Candidatus Omnitrophota bacterium | reverse complement strand
TAGAGGCAGGTTTCGTGTCAGAGGCGATGTCGTTGAGATCTTCCCGGCATATAAGAAAACAGCTTACCGCGTTGATTTTTTCGGAGATACCGTTGAGACGATCAGAGAAATAGACCCTTTGACCGGGGATATCCTCGATGAATTGGAACGCATATGTATTTATCCCGCAAAACATTTTGTGACAACAGATGAAAAAATGACACAAGCTATAACCCATATTAAAAATGAGTTAGATGAAAGAGTAGCTGAATTGAAACAACAAGATAAATATCTTGAAGTTCAAAGGTTGACTTCAAGGACAATGTATGACATTGATATGATGAAAGAATTAGGCTATTGTAACGGCATAGAAAATTATTCCAGGCATATCTCAGGCAGAGACAAAGGTTCCCGGCCGCTTTGTCTATTGGATTATTTTGACGATGATGTTTTGATCATCATAGATGAATCGCATGTAACGCTTCCTCAGCTAAAGGCAATGTATAACGGGGATCAGGCAAGAAAACAAACATTGGTTGATTACGGGTTTCGTCTGCCCTCGGCGCTGGACAATAGGCCGTTAAAATTTGATGAGTTCATGGATATCACAGATCAAATACTTTTTGTTTCAGCTACGCCTAGTGATTACGAGAAAAAAGTAAGCGAGGTTACGGCCGAACAAATAATCCGGCCAACGGGATTATTGGATCCGGAAATAATAATAAGGCCTACCGAAGGACAGATATACGATCTCGCAGAAGAAATAAAAACACGCGCTAAGATCAAAGAAAGAGTACTGGTGACTACACTCACCAAGCGCTCATCTGAAGAGCTCACAAGTTTTCTGAAAGATATGAAATTAAAAGTTGAGTATATGCATTCGGAAATTAACGCTTTAGAAAGAGTTGAGATATTAAGAAATTTAAGGTTAGGAGAATTTGATTGTCTTATAGGTATAAATCTTTTGCGTGAAGGCTTGGATCTTCCTGAAGTTTCATTAGTAGCTGTATTGGATGCCGATAAGGAAGGTTTTTTGCGAAGCGCAACATCATTATTGCAAACCGCAGGCAGAGCTTCGAGAAATCTTAACGGCCAAGTTATATTGTATGCCGATAGAATTACAGGTGCAATGAAAAACCTTATTGATATAACGTCTTCAAGAAGAAAAAAACAGATAATATACAACAGAGAAAACAATATACAACCCCGTACTATAATAAAATCGATCAAAGACGGAATGGAATCATATAAAAAAGCAAAAGAGATCATAACCGAAACATTAGGTAAAACCGACGAAGATTATGATATAATCGAACTAATAGGAGAACTAGAAAGAGAAATGGATTCCGCCGCCCGCAACCTCCAGTTCGAAAAAGCAATAATCCTAAGAGATCAAATAAAAAAACTAAAAATAGGGACAGATACTAATTATAAAATTACTAAAAGTTAGAAATGTTTAGTTCCTAACAATTGGTACCTGTCCCTAATTTCGGGAGTTATGAAGACGATTAAAGTTGAGATATTGAAACGGTTGTTGGCTTCTCGTGAGTATATTTCGGGGGAAAATTTGAGCCGGGGGCTTTCTGTTTCTCGGGCTTATGTGTGGAAAACTATTAAGGAATTGGAAACTGACGGATTTGTTATTGAAGGAGTATCAAATAAAGGGTACAAACTTTTGAGATGTCCTGATAAACTTTATGGTTATTATATTGCCGCTAAATTAGTTACAAGTTTTATTGGCATGGAGACAATTGAATATCATCAAGAGCTAGATTCAACTAATAACCGTGCTTATCGAATGGCTGAAGAAGGGGCAAATCAAGGACTTTTGGTTATATCAGAATATCAAACTAAAGGTAAGGGGCGAGCGGGAAGAGAATGGATGTCACCCTCAGGGGTAGGGCTATATTTTTCTTTAGTTTTAAAGCCTCAACTTCATATTGAAAAAATACCTTCTGTAACTTTGGTGGCCGCGTTATCGATAGTTGAAACAATTAAAGATGAACTCGGTTTAGAATTCCAAATTAAATGGCCTAATGATATACTATTTAGAGGGAAAAAAATCTGCGGGATACTAAGCGAGATAAAAGCAGAACCTGATAAAATTGATTTTATTGTTTTGGGTATAGGAATAAATATTAATACCGCAAAAAAAGACTTGCCGGAAAAGGCGGATAGCTTAAAAGAAATTTTAGGAAATAATGTGGATAGAGTAT
>JADGBB010000094.1 GCA_015231715.1 Candidatus Omnitrophota bacterium | reverse complement strand
ATATAATTTCATATTTAGAGGATTCTAACTCCTCTTTTTATAACATACTGATAGATAAAATTGGTTCTCTGGACGACTCTGACATCGTGTCTATTTCAGTTTTGTCCCTTTATGAGTATGAATATAGCATTACACATGCTGATGAAATCCTGAGAGAAGAATTACAAAAAACTAAAAATACCATAAAAGAAATTTTTCAAGTGCTGCCGTTGACCATTGAAGGTGCTGAAATATTCGGAGAGTTGAAAAATGCTTATCTGAAAAAAACGGGTATCAGCAAAAAAGCTGTTAACAGACATAATGTTGATTTTATGCTTGCAAGCACTGCTATTATTGAAAACGCTGTAATGGTGAGCAATGACAATATTTTTAAGAAATTAACAGAAATCAATCCTGAACTACAGTATGAAAATTGGACGCTGGAAGAATAATAACCGTTTTATATATTCTTTAACTTTTGTCTAAAAAACAAATAAGAAGATATAATAACCAGACAGTGATGTTTGGGTAATAACCTTGTGCTGATTATTCTTTTTCTGGATAAACCTCACGTTTTTCGTTAGTCTTCGCTTTGTTTGTATCCCACCTATAAACCTGTTTAACCTTGATTCCCTTAGCAGCTTCACCGGAAAGCACCTTCCCTTTTTTAATAAACCTTCCTGCATCTTCCATTGTAAATTTATGATTGGAATTTGATGAGCACTCCCAGACAGTTCCTTTTTCGTTAAGTAAACCCTTTTCACACGGACACATTAGGACTGGACGTATTTGATTTATCATAATTTTTCCTTTAATGCGGTTTCTGGACAAAAAATCCTATTAGTCCGCTTTACCGACTGGTTAAACGGCGGTTAGTCCTTATGTTTTATCTCATGTAAGCATTTATCGTATTGATAACCCATAATGTTGGGTTGCAAAAAAATACAACCCAACCTACCCTGCTGTCAATATATCTATTTAGCAGTTGTATAGCATGAACCAGAGCAACCACCTTCGCAGCCGCCGGAACAGCCTTTTCCACAACTACCAGAACAACCGCCAGAGCAAGATCTTGCACACCCCATATTGTACTCTTTTTCTTTAGATACATGTCCACTCATCGCTTCATAGCGAGCCAAAACAGTCTCCAATTCCTTGACGGATTTTTGAGATACTTGCATTATTTATCACCTCCTTTATCTATTTTTTGTTTCTCGTGTATTAACTCCATATAGCCCATTTAAGAGCTTATAAAATAGATTGGTTAGAAAATTATTTAATATTACTATCATCCATAAGATGACGGTAGGCATTCAAAGCTCCTTTAAGTTGTGCCATATCTATTGACGATAGTTCTTCGATGTGTTTATGGTAGTACGCTATTTGAAACTCACAGGACGTGACAGCTTGAGTATGAATCATTTTACACCAACTATGATCGCGTATCGATAAATCACCGCGAAAACGGTAGTTAAAGCCGTAACAGGTCGGACACCAGTTTTTTAAATTGCAATACCTACAAAAAGGGTCGGTGAGATGACAATTATTTGCTATACCAGATTTCTCTAGTTCAAGAGCACGTTCAAAACCGACTACAATGGGAGAAAAAATATGGCAAGGATAAGTTTTACCGTTAATATCGTAGGTAATCATACTTGTTCCAGTGCCGCAAAACTTTGCTTGGAATGCTTCGCCTTCTCCGATCCCAAAAAGAGGTCGCCCAAGCAAATTAATTGGCTTGAGAGTTATATCCTCCAAGTATGATTCTTTCAGGATACAAAGCTGTTCGCGGAAGATAACCGCATCTTCAACTGTCCAATCAATGCCTTGGGCAAGGGCTGCATCAAGTTTACCACCCGCACGTTGTAACGATAGCACGCCATGAGCCAAATACGGCAGAGTTTCCTTTGAAATTGTCATATGAACAGATTCTTCAGGCCAAGTGTCCATAAAGAATTGCATATCAATGGGAGTTTTTGCTGTATGTCTGTTTTGTTGTTGCATCTTCCAGTCCCCATCGTAGCTTAACACAGGAATGAATACATTCCTGTGTGTGTAAAGCCATTCTTTATTAGTGTCATCAATGAGTGTACCGTTGGTGGAGCAAGAAGTAACGAATGGGATATCTTGTTTTAATTGACATAGCCACTCGACTATTTCCTTTATGAGTTCCAAGTTCAAGAAAGGCTCTCCCCCCATAAAGTTAATCTCCAGTTCTTCGAATTTCTCTGAATGTCGGACGAACGCAAGCTCTTTAAGCAAAATATTTTTTGCCAAAGTATGTTCCATATACTGCTCATCCTTGTAAGCTTCATAACAATAGGTACAGTTAAGATTGCATGAGTGCGTCACCATCAGCATACAGAGGCGGCGTTTAGGGAACTCCTTATGTCTTGGTATTAAAGACTCCGCCATTCTATTCTCCTTACTTAATCGAACACATTATTTTATCGTGTATTTTCAAACTGTTGTCCGTATAATAGCATAAAAGACTGTAAGTAGTCCGTATGACCTTAAAAAAGTATTCTATTCCCATAATACTCAACCACCTCTTTGAATTAAATCAGTCATTTGTTCATTTTTTATATCCTCTTTTGTCGCGTCTATAATGAGTTGAACAATTTGTTTTACTTCACACTTGTTTTCATCACTCCAAGTTAAATGAGATGCTTCATATACTGATTTAAAATATTTTTCCAATAAATTGCTAGCTTTCATTGTACAAAAAGACATTATCATCTTCTCCTTTGATAACAAAATTTAATCTTATTTTATTATAAGTCTTCATAACATCCTACAATTAACAAATAATTAACCTGTGAACACGGTTGAATTTATCATAATAATTTCTAATTTCAAAAAAAAAATTATATTAAAAAGGGAATACAATAACTATAAACTCTCCTTTAGCTCATTTTTTAGCCTTAATCTGAATTAATAGTATTATTATATAATATTTTTAATGTAGTTTTCGCCCAAAAGTATCACTATATATTTTCAATCGGGGTCAAAACTTAATGATTATGAAGGATGGCGA
>JADGBB010000093.1 GCA_015231715.1 Candidatus Omnitrophota bacterium | reverse complement strand
AATTTTTCTGTGGCAGGACCCGAAAATTTTTCGGGACGGCAGCTAAAGGTTTTTTAGGTCTGATTTGGTTTAATTTCGACAAACATTGCATTCGAGCCTCGCTTTTGGTACAATTACAGATTATTAAGGATATTAAAAAACAAAATAATACACGGAGGAAGATATGAAGGAACTGACATTGGTAATTATTAAGCCGGACGGACTTAAAAAATCTTTAACGGGAAATATTCTGACCAGACTTTCGGAAACAAAACTAGAAATAGTCGGAGCAAAAGTGGTTTCAGTATCAAAAGCTTTGGCCGAAGAGCATTATAAACACTTAAAAGACATGCCCTTTTTTAATGATTTAATTAAATATATAATGGGTGATTATCATACAAATAGAGTTATGGCGCTGGTTTATTCCGGAGAAAAAGCAATACAGAAAGTAAGAGACATTTGCGGAGCAACTAACCCTGAAGAAGCAGACAGCGTTTCAATAAGAGGAGCATACGGAAGGATCACAACTAGAGGAGTTTATGAAAACGCCATACATGCTTCGGCAAACGCTGAAGACGCGGAAAGAGAAATAAAGTTATGGTTCCAACCCCAAGACATAATAAATGAAGTATTTGCAACCACAATAAAAGATGTAACAGAGACTAAAAAGGTATGGGCATGAACGAAACAACCGCAAAAAAGAAACCTTCTATAAGATCAATGACAGGCTATGGCAAAGGGAAAAGCAAAAGCGCGTACGGCGAGATCAGTGTAGAAGTAAAAAGCCTGAACCATAAGGGAATCAGCGTAAGCTGTACACCTTTTGACGGTATTTTTCTGCTTGAAGAAAAAATAAAAGATCTTGTAGAGAATAAAGTTCTAAGAGGAAAAGTTTTTGTCAAAATAACAAGATCAACTAAAGACAGCAAAAAAAGCACAAGAACACTCCAGGTCAATGAAGAGCTTTTAAAAGAGTACGTTGATAAAACAAACAAGATCAAAAAGAAATACCCGGTAACCGGAGAATTAACAGTAAAAGATATTGTGATGATCCCTGGAATACTGGAACAATCAAACGACTCAGTTGAAGAAAAAACATGGCCTGATATTAAGAAAGCGCTGACGCAGGCGATCGATGGATTAATGATCTTTAGAGAAAGAGAAGGCGCAAAGCTGAGTAAAGATTTTCTAATGCGGATAAAAAAAATGAGCACTTCACTTAAAAAAATACAGATACATCAAAAGCAAGGGATTGAGCAATACAAAGAAAGATTAACAGAGCTCATGAAAAAAGCGACTAACGAAAAAACAGTGAACAATAATAAGATCGCAGAAGAAACAGCTTTATTTGCAAGAAATTGCGATATCGAAGAAGAGATAGTTCGTTTATCGAACCATATAGAGCTGTACGAAAAAACACTAAGAGGCGCGGAAAAAGAGATCGGCAAAAAGCTGGACTTCATCGCTCAGGAAATGCACAGAGAAACAAACACTATAGGATCAAAGGCAGGATATTTTAAAATATCAAACGAAGTCATTGAGATCAAAAGCGAAATAGATAAAATAAGAGAACAACTCAGCAATATTGAATAAAACTATGAGCAAAAAAGAACAAATAGTTGTTGTCGTATCAGCACCGAGCGGTGCGGGTAAAACAACCATTATAAACGGTATGCTAGAAAAAATGCCGATGGTTACTAGATCCATATCCTGTACTACACGTGAACCCAGAGACGGAGAAAAAGAAGGCCTGGATTATATTTTTTTAAAAGAAGAGGAATTCGAGAAAATTATTAAAGACGACGGATTTTTGGAATGGGAACAAAATTTCGGATATTATTACGGCACAAGGATACAGCAGGTAGAAGAAGCCTTAGAAGAAGGGAAAGACGTTATACTTAATATTGATGTTAAAGGCGCAAAAAGAGTAAAAAGAAAATTACCGGAAAGCATAAGCGTATTTATTATGGCACCCTCTCTTGAAGAGCTTGCAAACAGGCTTAAAGCGCGCAAAAGAGAAGATGGTGAAGAAGTAAAAAAAAGAATAAAAGAAGCAGAAAAAGAAATAGCTGCCGGAGAAGAATACGATTATATGATAATAAATCAAGACTTAGATACTGCAGTCAAAGAACTGTGTGAGATAATAATATTAGAGAAAGCGAGCAGGGCCAAACGAGGGGGAAAATGAAGGATATACCATTAGAAAAATTATTGATCAAGGTTCCGAGTGTTTATAAACTATCTAATTTAGCGGCAGCAAGGGCCTCGGAATTAAACAGCGGAATGAAACGATTAGTTGATGCCGAACCAAAAGACAAAGTAACATCAATAGCAATAAGAGAAATAGCAGATGGAAAAGTTAAGATCAAGTACGACGAATAAAACAGTCCTACTGGGAATAACCGGAAGCATTGCCGCGTATAAAGCAATAGACATAATTTCTATACTAAAGAAAAAAAACATAAATGTTCATTGCGTGGCAACAGCATCAGCCCTAAAGTTCGTAACAAAGCTTTCGCTTGAAACGGTTAGCGGTAATACCGTACATTCAGATATGTTTGAAAAGCCCCAAGGGATGGACATAGAACATATATCTCTTGCGGACCGAGCGGACCTCATCCTGATAGCGCCGGCAACTGCGAACATTATAGGCAAGCTGGCTTCAGGAATAGCGGACGATCTTTTAACTTGTACGGTATGGGCATCAAAATGTCAGGTACTCATAGCGCCTGCCATGAACAATAATATGTACACCTCTTCTGTCATACAAGACAAAATAAAGTATCTGAAAAAACATAATTTTAATTTTGTCGGACCGATTAAAGGACAACTCGCGTGCGGAAAACAAGGAATAGGCCATATAGAGGCGCCGGAAACGATAGCGGCAAAAGTGTTAGAAGCTTTAAAAAAAAGCTGAACATTGTTGTTACTTCCGGACCCACAATAGAACCGATAGACCCCGTAAGGTTCATAAGCAATTTCTCTACAGGCGAAATGGGTGAAGCTATAGCCCTGGAAGCATTAAAAAACGGTCACAAAGTAATACTCATTAGCGGCGGGATAAACAGGAAAAAAATAGAAGGCG
>JADGBB010000092.1 GCA_015231715.1 Candidatus Omnitrophota bacterium | reverse complement strand
AAATGGCATATTTAGCTCATAAAAAATTGGTGGGTGTGAGGTCAGATTTTTTTCAAATAAAAGTAGTGGGAAGTCTGGAATTTTCAAAACAAAAAATAATTGTTTTGAGTTATGCTGATTTTTCGGGTAATATTGTGTATTGGGGGAGTCGATATTCTACTTAGAGCAATATAAAGGGGTAGTATTATATGATGGGAAAAAAAGAATACTTATCTATAGAAATCGGGGTTAATTTTCTTAAAGTCGCATACCTGCAGTCATTGCATGACGGTGTTGACGTTAAGATGTCAAAGTCTGTGGACATTGTCGGCATGACAACCGAGCAGGTGGCTAGTGAACTATCGGCAATAGTTTCTAATGTTCCTAATGCTTCTAGAATAAATGTTGTTAATATTTTGCCGGCCGATTTCGCTATTTTTAAAAATATAGAAATACCATCAACTGATGAGAAAGAAATAAATGACATAATAGATCTTCAAGCGGGAAGGCATACTCCATATTCCAGGGATGAGATAGTCATAGATTTCATAAACTTAGGCATCGTTCATGATAGCAATGCAAAAGTGCTTTTAGTTATAGTTAAACGTGATGTTGTGATAGAAAGATATAAAATACTCGAGAAAGCCGGCCTTAAATCCGGGAAAACAATATTATCTTCTGAAGCTATTACTAAATTTTTTGCTAAGGTTTGCGGTAAGGATGACGGGAAACCAGTTGTTCTTGTAGATATAGACTCCCATCACTCAGACTTTATTATCGAGCAGGGTGGGGAATGTGTGTTTTTGAGAAGTATTCCGATAGGAAGCGTATATGCCGCTACAGATGCGATAAATTCCAAGAAAAAATTTTTAGAAGAGATAAAAAGGTCAATTGAAGTGTATCAAACCGAAAACATAGGGTTGATGCCGCAAAAAATTAATATTACAGGATCGATAGAATGGATATCATCTTACGGAAAAGAAATCGAAACCCAAACAAATATGGCCGTAAAATTCATGAGGATCTCGGAATTTTTGAGCTCTGCGGCTTTAGGTATAGTTGTTCCTGTCGACAGAAAAGAAGTATCAGTTATTGCCTGTATTATAGCTCCAGTTGTTCTTAGTGAACTCTCGCTTGAACTTATTCCGGAAGATCTGAAACTAAAATTGAATATGAGACAAAAAGCAAAAGATATGACTATACTCGGGGCAATGGGTGTTATTTGTATTTTGATATTTTGTACGGTTCTTTTTACTAATATGATATTTAAGAGTTTTTATTTTAATCGCCTTCTTACAAGCTATACTAAAGAACTCAATGAAGCAGAAAAAATGAAAATGCTTTCCGAAAAAACAGGCACAGTTGAAGGATTTATTTTGAAAAAAGGAGAATCACTGGATCTTTTGAAAGAATTAGTTGATGCTCTTCCGGGTGAAGTTTACCTGAACAATGTAAATTATGACGGTGAACAGATAATGTCGTTTACGGCGACTACGGATAATATGTCCAGGGTTTTTTCATTGGTTACGGATCTAGAGAACAATAAATATTTCAGTAATGTAAAAGTTGATTCCACCCGCAGCCGTAGGGTAGAGAATAAAGAAGTTACCGATTTCGGATTAACCTTATCAATAGAGGAAGGTATATGAAGGATTTTTTAACTGCATTTTTTTCGGGTTTATCAGACAAAGAAAAAAAAGTTTTTTATGCAGCCTGCATTATAGTCTGCTTGGCGCTTTTTGACAGGATGATAATAGGCCCAATAGCGCAGGAAACTGCTGCTATTCAAGACAGAATTAATTCGCAGACGGGTTTAATAAAAAAGAACCTTCTTATACTCGGGTATAAAGACAAAATACTTAAGAAATATGAAGATTATAATAAATATTTTTCTGATAAAGCTTTAACCCAGGAAGAAAGAATTGCTGTTATATTAAATGATGTAGAAGGATTAGCCGATACATCGGGGATAGCGCTTACTAATATTAATCCCGTGAAAACAGACGAAACAAGCGCTAATCTCGAATACAAACTTACGGTTGAGTGTTTGGGAACTATGGCAAGTTTTATGGATTTTATTTATAATATTGATAAGAGTGAAAGCCTTATGAGAGTTCAGTCGTTTACGCTGACTCCGAAGGACAGAGAAACATACGAAGTTAAATCAAAAATTGTTATTGAAAAATTGATCGTGTTCCCTATGGATAATGCTGCAGTAGAAGCTTGATATGATGCAATTCGAAAATAATATTCGAATAAAGATACTAATAGTTATAAGTTTATTGTTACTTTTTTCAACTAGCGGATACTCAAGAACGATAAATTCAAGAGAACAAGAGTTTCTTGCTCTTTTGGATACTGCCAATACAGCATTTCGAAAAGGTGAATACAATAAAGCCAAAAAGCTTTCCGAAGATATAATTTCAAAAGTACCTAATAGCGCAGCATATAATATTTTAGGCGTTTCCATTTATATGTCCGAAAATGACCCATATACGGCAATTGAGTATTTCAAAAAATCTTTAGAGCTTACACCTGAGCAGCCTGATATTTGTAAAAAAATAGCTATTATTTATGCTGAACTTAATGATCTGGATGAAAGTATAGAATATTACAAAAAGGCCATTCAATATGACCCGGACAATAAAGAACTGCTTTTTACATATGGTGTATTGACTTTGGTTGAAAGAAACGATCCATACACGGCATTGGAATATATCAATAAGTCCCGCAGTAACTCAGTTCCCAACACTCCGGAAGCACTAGATCCAAAAAAAGAATATCTTGTAGGTATTTGCTATCTATTAACCGGGAAAAAATTTATGGTTATTGATCAGATAACTCTGCTTAAAAAGAATAATTTCAATGACATGGCAGAACATCTTGAATCAATGTCTCAATTAGTTAATTCCGGCAAAGAAATCGACATGAAAAAAGTCCTCGGCATGTATAATCAAAAATAACTAAGAACGGATGAGTCAGATATTCCTTTTTTCTGACACGGGGTTAAACAACGGCATTTTTCTATTCTTTTTTGACCCCGATGGCTCACGCTTCTCCAAACAGCTTCGCTGTTTTTCGTAGCATTCGACATCGG
>JADGBB010000091.1 GCA_015231715.1 Candidatus Omnitrophota bacterium | reverse complement strand
AACTTTCCCCGAAATGAAACTAATAATCAAAGCAGAACCTAAATATTCATTTAATTTATAATCCTACGTTTATCCATTTTAGCAGTGTGTCTCTTAGTTCGTTGAATTGTACTGGTTTTGTTAAATAATATACTATCGGGCATGAATGTTGAAAAGGTTGAATTTAATAATCATAAAAACCAAGACCCATATTTAACTACTACTGATTTTTCTAAAGTCGTAGGAGTTTCTAGATTCACTGTTATTAACTGGGCTAAAAAAGGTCATATCCGTACGCAAAATACTGTCGGCGGACATTCCCGTATACATCTTAATGATGCTATAGATTTTTTAGGGCACATGCAGAATAAACAGGCTCTTAAGTGCGCTCACCCTTATTGCTGGGAAAATGCTAAAGAGCATAAGTGCGATCATAAATGTTCAAGATGTTTTTTGGACGGTAAGCCGATAGCGGATTGCTCCCTTATCGTTAAATTGCTGGAAAAACATTTATCTAAAGATTCTGCTAAATGTCACAATTGTGAGTTTAAAAATAAATTTCTTTGCGATTCATCGGATGTTGATAATGGAAATTACATAAAAAATCCCGAGAATGGGGAGCAGGCTAAAGAGAATAATAAAAATATACTTTTTAATACCGGCCACCATATAGGTGGGGCAGTAAGAAATATTGTCGATAAAATTAACCGAATAAAAGGAAGAACCGATGACAAATGAAATACAAAATGAAGATAATAAGATATGGAAAGAAGTTGGTGCCGGGGTCGGAAAAATCGATAAAAGCTTAAAAAAATCATTAAAGAAATTTGAAAAGGATATATCTGCCTGCGCTAAAGAAAAAAACAATAATTTTATTTACGAAATCATATATGAAACAGGCATAGTGAGCAAAAAAATAAAAAAACAATTCGCAAAAATAGAAAAAGAGTTTTTAGGATAATTAATGATAGAAAATAGAGACAGCTGTGAAGTAGTAGTGGTTGGGGGCGGGCCGTCAGGCCTATCTTGCGCTTATACTTTAGCTAAAGCCGGGGTCGATGTCGTATTATTGGAAAGAGGCAGTTATCCAGGAGCTAAGAATATGTTCGGGGGAATTTTTTATTCCAGCCAGTTGAGTAAAATATTTCCCGATTTTTGTGAAACAGCACCATATGAAAGATTTGTATCTAAAAAACGCTATTCAATGCTTGTAGATAATTCTGAAATATCAATGCTTTTTGAGCCGGAAGAGCTCAAAGAACCGCCGCACAATAATTCATTTATAGTTAAAAGATCAAAATTTGACAGATGGTTTGCGGGTAAAGTCGCTGAATGCGGAACTCAAATAATTACCGGTGTGAATGTACAGGATTTTTTATGGGAAAAGGGGAAGGTCAGAGGAGTAGTTGCAGGAAACGGAGATGATAATTCGCTTGTAGCGGATGTAGTTGTTTGCGCTGAAGGTTCTAATTCACTTTTATCCCAAAAAGCAGGATTAAGGAACAGGCTCTCTCCGAGGTCAAGATCGATAGCGGTTAAAGAAACCATAGCTTTTGATCCTGAAATAATAAATGAGAGATTCGGGCTGAATGGACGCGAAGGTGCTTCATATGAATATTACGGTAACTCTGTTGCCGGAATGCTGGGAAATGGTTTTATATACACAAACAGGGATTCTATTTCTGTAGGTGTAGGGGTTTTAGTTAGTGAGCTTTGCAGAAACAAAGATAATGTGCGGATGCATGATCTATTGGAAAATTTTAAAAACCATCCGTGTATTAACCCGCTGATCAAAGGCGGCGAAATGATCGAATATGCCGCTCATATGATACCGGCGGACGGATTTAAAAATTTACCTAAACTTAGTACCGATAGATTGATACTTGTAGGGGATGCGGCAGGATTATTAAATAATAGTTTTTTTCATGAAGGTGTGAATATGGCGATGGCTTCAGGTGTTTTCGCGGCTGAAACTATTTTAGAAAACAGGCCAAAAAAACATTATGACGAAAAGTCATTAAAAATATATGAAAAAAAGTTGAAAAATTCATTTGTACTTGATGATATGAAGGGTGCGAGCACATTTATGGATGTAATGTACGCTAACAAAGAACTGATCAATGATTACCCGCATGCAATAAAAAATGCATTAGTTAAATATTTTGAAGTCAGCGACACACCGAAAAAAATAGTAAAAAAAGAAACATTCAATGAGCTTAAAAAAAACGTAAATATGATAAAAGCCGCTAAGAGTGTTATTGCGCTTATGAGAGGCGGTTTATGAACATTGAAAATAAACTGTTTACGGTTAAAAGGAAAAAATATATAGGCGGGTCACATATTACGGCACAAGAGGGTACATGCCGTGAATGTATTAAACATGTATGCGTAAGGATCTGCCCGGCTGAGGTTTATGAGTGGAATGAAACCGAAAAAAAATTAACGATCAATTATGAAAATTGTTTGGAATGCGGGACATGCAGGGTTGCCTGCGAGATGGAAAATATCAATTGGACCAATCCTGCCGGCGGAACGGGGATAGAGTACACGAACAGTTAAAGACATGTGTAATTAAGGAGCTGTAAATGGAATTAATTTTAATTTTGTCCGGAATATCAATATTGCCGCTGCTTTTTTGGGGTATATATACGCAATCTAAGGTTAAAGACGTATACCGCATATTTTCGAAAGAAAAACTTTCTAAAGGCATTACCGGAACGCGCCTTGCCCGGACAATGCTGAATGATAACGGATTAGAAAATGTTATTGTCGAAGAAGTAAGCGGGAGTCTTTCTGATCATTATGACCCCGCGCATAAAGTAGTGCGACTTTCCAGAGAAGTAGCGCGCGGCACTTCAATAGCGGCTTGCGGGATAGCGGCGCATGAAGCGGCGCATGCCGTTCAGGACGGCAGTAATTTTGGTCTTGTTAGATTGAGGGACAAGATGGTACCGGTAGTACAAAAAGGAGCTTTTCTGATACTTCCTTTAATATTTCTCGGAATACTATTTGGAAAGCTGCTGATCTCAGGTTTTTTGATCAACTTGGCGTTATTTCTTTACATCTTAGTAGTGATTTTCTATTTAGTAACACTCCCGGTTGAGTTTGACGCCTCAAGAAGAGC
>JADGBB010000090.1 GCA_015231715.1 Candidatus Omnitrophota bacterium | reverse complement strand
AGAAAATCTCTTTTCTAAATGATACCATCTGATCCTCGAGATCACAAAAATGTCGTAGCTGTTAAAGGCTATAATAGACATCCTCAGAGGGAGGTCCTTTTTCATGTTACCATCGGGGTCAAAAAAGGACAGAAAAATACCGTTGTTTAACCCCGTGTCAGAAAAAAGGAATATCTGACTCATCCGTACTAGTCGGTATTATTTATGTAGATTATGAATGTACATTTAATTAAGCTATTTGGTTTTACTTCTTAACAAAAGCTTTAATAATTTTCTGTTCAGCTACCGGTTTGTCGCCGAAGCCTGTTTTTACATTTTCTAATTTATCAACAACATCTTTACCTTTAACAACTTCACCGAATATTGTATGGTTCATATTAAGCCATGGAGTTTCGACTGTTGTTATAAAGAACTGGCTGCCATTAGTGCCAGGGCCTGAATTAGCCATAGCTAAAAGTCCGGGTTTATTAAATTTAACGTCTTTGCTCACTTCGTCTTTAAAAGGTTTTCCCCACAATGATTCGCCTCCGCAGCCTGTTCCTGTCGGATCTCCGCCCTGTATCATGAAATCTTTAATTATTCTGTGAAATATAATGCCGTCATAATAACCTTTCTCCACTAAACCCGTGAAATTCTCTACTGTTTTCGGCGCGATATCCGGCATTAAACGGAATTCTATAACACCTTGAGTTGTCTCCATAACCACCATACTATCCTGCATCAGTTTCCCCCTCTTTTTTGTTTATTCGTAAATCAAAAACTAAAACTTGAAAATCTTTTGAATTGTTATATTCTCATTTTTTCTATCACAATGCCAGCTAAAACATTAATGGCTAGCATATTAGATTATAATATTCTTCATTCCACTTGTCAAAAACCATAGTAACAGTAATCAACTATTCCACATCAAACATTCATCTAATGCAAGTTCAGCAAATATTCTTAGCTTGCTATCAGGGCATTTGTTATATTCCTGCAGAAAAAATAATGCGTCTTTAGTAGTTTGATGCGCAAGCAAAATCAGAATGGACTCCTTTGTCTTGATCTTGATATTTTTATCGAATAGAAGTTTACCCATGCCTATTATTTTGTCCTGCGGAACATTTTCATAATTTGCAGGCAAAAGGCTATGTCCTGCTAAATACTTTAATTCCGGCAATTCATCCATAGCCTCGGGATCCATACAGCCTACTATGCATTGCGCCATTCCTTTGGCGCTTTCCGCGTTCAAATAACTCCAAAAATCATTCTCATTCATTTTTTGCCTCCTTTTTTTTGTCCAAAGTCAAAAGTCACACTCCTACTCCATATAAGACGCTTTTAAGATGCGAAAAGCTTTCAACTTTTTTAAAAAAACTTTATTTTTTTTTACTTTGCATGTAAACTAAATACAACATTAAGGAGTTATATGAAAAATAATTCATGGTTGAAACACACTTTGGTAGATCTTTTTGACAATTTCCCTCAAGCTTTTTCAAGCCCGGAAATAATGCTTTCGATAAAGAATTCTCATAAGCTGGAAGTTGCCCATAAGATCGGCGCTAAAATGAAAAAATTTTTTCATAATGACCTTAAGCCTTTTTCTCCTCCTACTGAAATGGAAAAAGGTGAATATCTTATTCAAAGCAAAGATGACGGATACGTAACTGTTGCCGGCCATAAAATACAGTTGAAAGACGGCAGATCCGCTCTTGTCCGCTGGTCGAATACAAGCGAAAAATTAACAACAATTTTTGAAGGACCAGACAATGCGGGACTAATATCTATCATGTCCGATATACTCACTATGCTCGATCAAGAAGCAACAAAAGAAAACTCATTGGACACTTCGAATTTAATTGATGCTATCAAAACTCTTAAGGGTGAACCTGTTGAGAAAAAATCTTCTTCATCGTCCGCTTCAAAACCCATAGAGGACGGACGGCCTGAACCAAAAAGTGATCTAGAAAAACTTTTGCGAAAAGCATCCGGAGATGATGTCGACATACAAAAAGCAAAACAAGCTTACGACAAAGTTTTTGAAATACCTGTTTCTGAATTATATGATCATTTCGAGTCTAACTTGAATGAAATACAAAAAACATTAAGTGAAGATCTTTTCGGCTATGGCAACGGATATGACATTCGCGGCAATGCCCTGCCCTCTACTGACGGCACAGTAGGACTCACTCCTGAAACGACCTATTTGATAGGCAAATTATTAGCAACCTACTACACCAATATAGGCGACAAAGTACTTATAACAGGAGACATGCGCCTTCATACTCCCATAATCAAATATATGCTCGCTCTTGGAGCTTCTAAAACCGGTGTTAATGTTGATTTTTCTCCGGACGCAATAACAACAGGCGCCCACAATCTTTTATTTACCGAAAATCCCGGCAACTACAAGTTTATGGTGCAGGTTTCAGGCAGTCATGGCGCGTATCATAAAAATGGTTTAAAAATTAAAGTTAATTTCAACAACGAAACCGATCACAAGAACAGGTTTATCTTAAAACCCTTGTATGCCGGGCATCTTGAGGATCTATACAAAAAACGTAAGGAGTTAAGAAATGATCTTCCCGGCAAACTTACTCCTATAGCCGATGGACTGATAACAAAGAATGTGGTTAAAATAATGGCTAAAACTCTCCCCCCCTATCAACAATGACGAGATCGTTGTTATAGATTCTCGCGCCGGCGGTGCGGGAGTAATAGTTGAACCATTGTTCAAAGAAAAAGGATTCGCTCTTATCGATATGGATAAAGAAGGTTTTGCAAACACTATTAACGGTGACCTTTACACAGAAAGGATCAATGATCCCAATACCGGTTTAATGGCAAAAATTAAAAAAATTTGGTTGAAAGGCGAACAAACAAAAAGACGAATAGCTGTACTTCTCAACACACAGCCAGATGCTTTAATGAGACGAGGCATATGGGATCCTTCTCAAGCCGTTGCATTGAAACCAACACAAGAAATAATTAAACTTATAAACTCTTCCTTGATAGATGATATGCCTCAAGCTATCGGAAGCATATTTGACGGCGACGCAGACCGCCTTTCTGCAGTACTCGAAGACTCTAGAGCAGTACCGGCATTTGAAATGACTCTCCCCTATTATCAAAGATTTCTAGCAGATCCCGAAAACCAAA
>JADGBB010000008.1 GCA_015231715.1 Candidatus Omnitrophota bacterium | reverse complement strand
TGTGCTATAATTAGCCATAAGGGGATCCTCCTTGTGTTTATTGGGTTTCAGAAGATTCAATTATAGCACAAGTTCTTGGATCCCTTTCTTTTTATACAAATTTATGAATTTTTACCGGACAGGAATGTAAGTTGGGATCCGGAGGTCTTCTGTCCCCGATTAATTATGCTGCTCTTAAAGATTTAAGGTCATTATTGAACTTAATTGTTATTTCTCTCATGCCTTTCTGTCGCATCTCCGGCAAATTTAATATTATCTTTCGTAATATTTTGTTGGATTGCTTTTCGTCATACATTTTCAAAGCTTCTATATCCCGGCCGTTTAAAAAATCAAATGGCACAGATAACAGACTCAATAAGTTTATATCCCAGTACATATTTGTACCCAATTTAGTTATGTCCAATTTTGATGAGTCAACTCCGGTAATAACCGGTCTCTTTTTTGCGGCAATATCTGGAAGTATCTTGTTCTCAAAATATTCAACCATTTCTACACCGCCAAAAATTATCGAATTAGAATAATCGTCTTCGACATCCAAATTACTTTGTACGCGCCCTGTCCAATCTTCTAATGATTCATATCCTTTACCTTCTTTCCATTCCCTTATTACTACTTTTATGTTGTTACGCCTAAGAGACTTAAGTCCCTGGGCTAATGGATCAACGGCATTATCCAAAACTAGGTCGTCCTGTTTATATCCGGGAATCCAGCTTAGATCAATTGCTAAAACTATATTTTTACTTTTATTTTTAACTCTACTTTGAGCATCTCGTGCCAGCGCAATCAATCCGTTCACTATATTATCCGCTTCAAGCTGATTAAGATGTTTATTAATATATTTTTCAGCTTCTAAAATTACCTCGGGAATAGCACCTACATACTTACTCTTGAATATTTTCAATGAAGATAATACTGCATTTATGCTTTCAATTAATGCCATAGTTGATATATCATCACGTAAAATATACAGATCTTTTTCAGATTGCATTTGAATAAGATATTCAATAATCACATCAACTTCGTCAATCATTTTATCCCGTGGATTATTAATAACGCCTTCAACGATAGCAAAAAGCTGATTTATTTTAACTCCTTTATTTGGATCTGATTTTTCCGGATCTGTTTCAGAAGAAGCTTTTTTAGTAGTTTTAACATTAGTTTTCTTATTCAAAACATTAACTGCTCGCTTTGCTGCAATTCGAACATCTTTATTTCCATCGCTCATCATTTTATTCAAATAAGCAATTGCATTTGTATTATTTGTCAAACTAAAAGCATGCGCTACCTGTTCTCTGACATATTCGTTATCATCATAAATCATAGGTCCAAGATAACCTACCGCACCATAAGTACCATTTCTTCCTAGAGCTAACGCTGCTTCAACTCGAACAGCAATGTTTTCATGCTTAGTAAATAGTGATATTTCATAAGCTTTTCCGTGATCAAATTTTTCAGCGATCGCTGCTCTTGCTTCTTCAGTTTCTTTGAGCCACTTTTTCTTAGCTATCCGATCACTCCACACATTCTTATTGATGTAATAAAGGATTGAAGCTATTCCAACTGCATACAATAGAACAACTGATCCAAAATAGATCATAGGATGAGCCTCTGAACTATTACTTCGTACAATATCACCCCCGTAAAGCCTAAACGCAGAAAACACCGTTAAACCCATTAATATTCCTCTGGTGCCTCTGGTTTTCCATGTTTTGGGTCTTATCTTAACTTTATCATAAAACTTAAGGACAGAGGGGGTTATGATCTTCAGCATGCGTACCAGTTTTATTACTTTAATATCTTCCTGGTCAGTTTCTGATAAATACTTCTCCAACTCATTAAGTCCTTCAATTCCATTATTCATAAGGTACTGCATGTTATCCTGATCACCAATAGCATTGTCTAGTATGTACTGCTGTAAACCAACAACAGCTGATGCTCCCAAATCCAACAATCTTTCCCTTGCCAAATTCGCTGTCAAAGGATCATTATGATCCATCTGTATCAAAAAATGTTTTACCGGAAAAATTATTCTGCGAAGCGTCAAATACACCGTTCTTAAAGCTAGTAAGGATAGCACAACCATGACCAAATGGGAGGTCAAAGGATATGCTTGTATAATTGTAATAATTGTACCCTTAACATTTATGAGTGCCGATTCCTCTCCGGCAATAGCAGGCAGTACGGATAAGAATAGAAATAAGACAGCAGATGTCAAAATGGTTTTTGTTGTTGCTCCGATAGGAGCCATTTTGCTTTTAATAAGAGTCTCTCTTTCCGACTTAACCTTATCAATAACAGCCTGCGCTTTTTTTGAAATGCTTTTGTTTTTTGATACCATCAGCAACCCTATAGCCGTTGTTTCTCTGATACCAATGTTGCTGTCTTCTAATTTTTTTAAAAGCAAATATTCTGCGGTTCTTTTATCTTTTGAATCCATGCCATAAGATATAACGGCAGCTACCAAGCCTCGGCGGATTTTTTCAGAAGGGCTGTTTAAAGCTTCCTCCAGCAGCGGGATAGCTGTTTTATCCCCGAAAGACATTACCGCTGAAATAAGAACGTGATAACTGTATGGCAAAATATATGTTTTTTCATTCGTAAGGGTCTTCATTAAAGCAGCTAAAGCTCTTTCGTCCTTAGTCGCAGCCAAAGCACGTGCGGCATCATTCTTGGCGAAAAGATCTGAACCGTTCAAGCGACTTATATTCCAATTCATTGGGAAAAATTTACTCCAAGCTTTATGAAAAAGATTTACAATTAAAAATAGAGTTAAAGCTATACCCCCCAACCATAGGATTTCGGGAAATATGGATACAGCTTTATTGCCAACATAGCTGTTCATATTTCCGCTCTGACCTGCATGGATAAAAAGAGTCGATAAAAAAAACGCAAGAACTGAAACATTTCTTACACTATGTCTCTTGCTCTTTGAAGTGGGGTTTTTCACCGGATCTTTTTGTGATGATTCCGGGTAGCCACTAATCTGTTTTTCAGCTACATGCCCCTGCTGTACTTCTTCATAATTAAAACCTTTAACAATTTTAGTCACCCAATATTCATCGCTAATTTCCACCCGTTCACCCATTAAATCTTCTGGCTTAACTTTATCCTTACGAGCTATTAAATAAAAAGCGACTATTTCCCCTTTTGACTCTACCGGAACAACTATTATGTCATTTTCACTAGCTCTGCCTTGTATGTATACTTCTGTTTTTCCTTCACTAATAGCTTGTTCCAATTTATCAAGAGGCGCTACACTACCCATCCTTACTCCCGATTGAACACCTTGCAGCTGAGCAGTCAATAAATTAAAATCATCACGATTTTTTAAAAGGCATTTCCCTATATACTCAACAACCGCAGATACACCCATCTCCCTAGGCAAACCTACAGCCGGGGAAAGAGTATCTATGACAGATGCTGGATTAAAAATTTCAGGATTAGCGAAAGTGATCTGTGAAAAAGAAAAACATAATGCAACTATTAAACTGATAGTTTTCAAGAAAATGATATTTTTTCTATGCATTATGTAACTCCTTATAATAAATATTAGATATTTATTTTTTCATTTTATTCCCTTAACTGTTATCTGTCAAGAAAAAGTTATGTTTCTGACTTTTTAATTGCTTAGTAACGTAAGGCTTTGATTCTTCGGCCCTTACAGGGCCTCAGAATGACGGTGTGTGTCGACGGGACGGCACTTTGCATTAGTGAACTATTGCAATTATTAAGAATCTTTCTTAGTTAAATACGCAGGAAAACCAACAAAAACAAAACACCCAAATCGTATCTTGGGAGTGACAATATCGCGAGGTAACGAGCGATATTGCCCCGACACCCGCTTGATGATATGTTTAAAAAATTAAGGGGACAGTCCGCGCGCTTTGCTTGGGACAGTCCCCTTAATTTTTTTGGTAGCGGGGGTCGGGATCGAACCGACGACAACACGGGTATGAGCCGTGTGCTCTAACCATCTGAGCTACCCCGCCACTTTAGAACTTACGATTATATTTTATACTTACTCTTTTGTCAACCCAGTATATTCTCAATAATTCCCTGCAATTCACTTTTCATTAAAAGCCTGGGAACATAATCGCTAAACCCTGATTCTTTAACCTTTTGAGCTGTTCCGGGCTTAGCATCGTCTGTTATAGCCACTAGAACACATCTGGCATATTTTGGTTTCACCTTGATCATATCGGCAAAATCATATCCTTTAATGTCGCTGGTATTAATATTGTATATCACTAGATCCGGTGTTTTGTTTTGTTTATCGATCCAATCAAAAGCTTCTCTTGCAGTTGAAAAACTTTTCATGAAATTAAGATCTAATTTACCGCAAATATCGTTTACTAATTTTTTTGTTTCTTCTTTATCGTCAACCAAAAGTACATTTTTTGAGGCATTAACTTCTTGTTCTTTTTCTTTTTGTTTATTTGGTTTAACAATTATTTCATTATCCATGTCAAAAATGCGGGGCGAGGGTTCCTCAAGTATTTTTTCCATTAGACTTCTGGTAGAGTTCATCGGCCTTGTTATTTTTGGTACCTTAAACTCTTCTCGTTCTATGTATGGCTTGGGCTGTGCTATCGGCTCTTCAGAAATTATAATTTTTTCTTGCGGGACAAAAATTTCTTTCTTTGGAATTATTGTTTCCTGTTCTTCATGTTCTTTTGGCATCTCTATTGGTTGTTCTACGATCATCTCGGGAACAACTGGTTGTATTTCTTTAACCTGAATAACGGTTTCTTCTCTATTTTGATCTTTTAGCAATCTGCTCATTTTATTTTTTAAAACTATGATAAAAATAGTGGCCGCCAAAACGATTATCAACAGCGATATTTTTAATGCTTTAATTATTAACTCATGTGCTCTTTTATAACAATCAAAAAGATCATCGTTAAGGGTATTGCCCAGTATCAAAAGCTTACTGTCTACTGTACGCACCTGCCTAGTCACTTCCTGAATGCGCTCAATTGATATTTCACCTAAAGCATCGTTAGCTAATAAATATCTTATCTCTATTCCCAAAGAATCAAGGCCGTCTATCAATAGATCCGCTTCTTCCCATTTATTCGAAAAACTTTCACCGAATTTAGAACCTTGAGAAACTTTGTATAAAAATAAAAGGCCTCTTGACTCTTCAAAGCTGACGCCTACTTTTCTAAAATCTGCGCTTATCGACAATACATCGGGATCTCTTTTCTGCATTTCAACCCAAGCTAATGTAAAATCCTTAAGCGCCTTCAGATTTTCAGCGAACATACCGTAAAAACGATCTTCTTTAGTATCAACATAACTCAATAAATTCTCGGATGCCTGCCTTTGTATAAACGACCATGTATTACCGGCCTTTAGATATGTATTTATTCCGGATAACATACCTAACCCTGACTTTAAAATGAAAAACATTAGTATTAATGAAATTATCTCGGTCATCAAAACTTTATTAAAAGCATTTGATATGATCAGTTTTTTTATTGATGATGTTTTATTTCTCATGATTATCCTGCGAATTCAGCTGTTTTTCTAAGTCCATATTTTTTTGTTTTAATTGAAGTATTTCGTCCTGATAAGATCTTACAATTTCATCCACATGAATAGATTTTCTGAATTCATGAAATTCCGGTGCCCCTGCGAACTCAGCTATAGTTTCTGTCCCTTTTTTTGCTTTTTCATTTAAAAGATGTATTCTTATCTTTGTTTCCTGAAGTCTTTTCTGCATATCATGGGTAGCCTTTTTCTGCTCATCCATAGTATTTTTTATCCAGCCGAGATCTACATCAGCACTTGAAAGAACAGCTAGTTCTTTATCGTATTGTTTGTATTCGGTTCCCATTTTTTCAAGTTCATTTTTGAGTTTTTCTATTTGAGCATCTTTTGTTTTGACTTCCATCTGCTGTGATTGAAACGCGGGTTTAATCCTGTCTAATTCATTCTTCATGTATTCGGCATGATTTGTCACTGTTTCAAGATCGATCATAGCGCGCTTAAGTTTAGTTAGCTTTTCATTTAATATGCTTATTTCTTTAACTTTAGCTTTAAGCTCTTCGTCCTTGATCTCAATTTCAGTCCGCGCTCTATCAACTTCTATGCTTTCTTCTTGGTTTTTTCTCAATAGCTGCTCTTTACGTGCCAGGTCTTCTTTTAGAACGTTAAGTTCATACGTAAGTTTATCTATTTCCATCTGCCCGGAATCTTTTTCCATATTATAAGTTTCCATGGCTTTCTTGAGCTTTTGATTTTCCATTATTTTTTCAGCGGTCATTCTATCTTTTATCGCCGCTTCTTCACGAATGTTATTCATCTCCGTTTTCAATTTATCAATTTTTATATTTGCCTCTTCTAGTTGTTCAGATCTCTGCTGCAGCATTTCCTTGATATTAATTGTGTCCGCCAACAGGGCGTCCTGCTGATCAAGTTTATTTTTGATACCGTTTATGTATACCCTGGCAGTTTCTAGTTCCTCGCTCTTAACTGTCAATGATAATGTATTTATCCGCAGTTCATTTTCTAGAGCAGGCAGCCTTTTAATTTTCTCGGCCATATTTTGAGTTTCCTTTTTAAAGAACTCAACCTCGCTAGTTTTTTCGCTGAGATCTTCTGCCATACCTCTCATAGCCACACGAAGTCCTGTCAATTCAGCAGCTTCAGACTTAAGCACACTTATTTCTTCTTCTTTGACTGCGATCTTGTTTTTAGTTTCTGTTAATTGATTTTTAACATTTTCTAGCTGCGTTGTAACATTTTCTACCTGCGCTGTAACACTTTCCATTTCCCTTGACAACTGTTTTTCCCTCTCAAGTTCTGCGTTAAGTTTTTCAATGATGTAGTTATTTGAATCGACCTCTTCAGCCTTTTCATTAAGCTCTGCTTTAAGTTTTTCAATGATGTAGCTATTTGAATCGACCTCTTCAGCCTTTTCATTAAGCTCTGCTTTAAGTTTTTCAATTGTGTAGTTATTTGAATCGACTTGTTCAGCCTTAGCATAAAGTTCTGATTTTATTTTTTCTTTTTCGCTGTTAAACTTTTTCTCGTCTTCAGCTTTTTGTTCTCCCATTAGCCAAATCCGCTCATTAAGGCTCTTTATCTCCTGTTGTTTGACGGCAGAATCGTTTTTAATATTATCCAGTTCCTGCCTCATCCATTCGTTTCTTTCCTCTATTTCCTTTAAAGTACTAACACTTGCTTTAAGTGATTCAATTTCTCCGTCTTTTTGTTTTAATGCTTCTTCCCATAAAGCAATTTGTCCGGCATATTCAGACATTTTGTTTTGATCATCCGCAATATCATTCTCTAAAGCATAAATTTTATCCTTCAGTTCATCAGTTTTATTAAGTAATTCTTTTTCCATTTCATTTTTCTCGGCAATTTGTGCCTCTTTAGCATTTACCGCAGATTCCAATATGGTTGTTTCATTTGTTATTTGACTTATTCTCTGTTCTAATTCGTTTATCTTTCCGATAAACTCATTTTCTTTCTGCTCTTTCTCGGCAATTTGCGCCTCTTTTGCACTTACCGCAGATCCCAATATAGCTATTTCATTTTGTAATTCATATGTTCTGTGTTCAAGTTCACCTACTTTTCCAATTAGTTCATTTTCTTTCTGCTCTTTCTCGGCAAGTTGTTCCTCTTTTACGGTTAGGGCAGACGCCAAAATATTTGTTTCATTTAGAAATTGCGCCAACTTCTGTTCCAATCCGTTTATTTTTCCTATAAATTCGTTTTCTTTCTGTTCTTTACAGATTTTTTCGTTTTCATACTCATCGATTATTTGTTCCAATCCAATTACTTTATTCCTGAGCTCTGCCTCTTTTGCGGAATCGGTTGCAGTCTTTTCATTCTTGAGTTCGTCTATCTTTTGTAAAAGCTCGTTTTCTTTCTGCTCTTTAGCTGCAAGTTCTGATTCTTTTGCGCTTACTACAGTTTCAATCTCAGCCTTTATATTTTTTAGTTCCTCTATTTTTTGTAAAAGCTCCTTTTCATTCTGTTCTTTAGCATCAAGCTGTGCTTCAGTCGAACTTACTACAGACTCTAGCGCAGTTTTTTCATCCTTGAGCTCCTCTATCTTTTGCTCCAATTCATTTATTTTTTCGGTTATTTCTTCTTTCTCCCCGGTTGCAAAGATAGTTTTATCAGTCGATATTTTTTCAATTTTATTTTTCAGATCAATTATTTCATTTAAAAGTTCTGTTTCCTTTTGTTCTTTTCCTAAGAGTTGTGCTTCTTTTGCGCTTTCGGACGACGAAAGTACGGCCTTTTCGGTTGTTAATTCTTCTATCTTATTCTGGAGTTCGGCAATATAACCTTCAGTGGCTGAAGCCGTATCCGCCTTTTTCATCTGTTCCAGTTCTTCTAATAGTTCTACAACTCTTTCTTCGCTCTCCATTATAAGCGCATCTTTTTTTAAAAGCTCTTCTCTTAACTCATTATCACGAACATTACTGTAGGTATTATCTTCTTTTAGATCATTTTTCAAACCCGTTATATCTTTTTCTTTATTGTGCAGGGATGCTTCTAATCCAGATATTAAGGCATCTTTATGTGAATTCTCAGAAACTTTTGCTTTAAGAGCGGTCTTTAGATCTTCTACTTCATGAATTAATTTCCCGGTTTCAATTTTATGTTTTTCCAGTTCATCTTCCAAAGAAGGTTTACCTAAAGCAGATGTTTCAATTTCATGAAGCTTTAACTGCAATTCATTTATTTCTTCTTCTTTTTGTTCCAGCTCTTTTATTTTTTTGATCAGTTCATCTTTTATCGTTTCACCCTTATCCACATTCCCTTCCGCAAGAACAGCTCCTTCACTGTGCTCCAACCTTAAAGATTTAAATTCTTCCTCATTTCGAGCGATGGTATTTTTTAATTTTATCAATTCGTTGTTAAGCTTGTTAAGTTTTTCGATGGGTATCAATGCGGTCTTTGATGAAGTGATCATTAATGTGGCTATAACTGCCCACAAAAAAACCACGGTACTAACAACAATAAAAAGGATCAACATGTAACAACTCCTTCATTTTTTTATTTATGGTTACAAGCCGTATTCTTCCGAATCCAAAGCCTGTTTCAATTTTCTCAGTCTTTCTAGTGTGATGTCAATATTCCCGGTATCAACGTCAGCTGGTTTTTCTTCGTTTTCTATAATCGGGATAATTTCGTTTGATTGTTTTTCTGTTTGCCTTAAAGCCATTTTAGCTTTAATGTCATGTAGTTTATCGTTAGATGAGTCTATGCTGGTCATACATTTATCTATCCACATTTCTATAGACAAAAGTTCTGTTTCCAGCTTAAGTTGATCTTCTTTGGCTTGTTCTATTCTAGCAAGTAATTCTTTGGACAACTTTCCCTGCAATTTTACTCCTTATAATATTGTATAATATTAATTAATATCGAAGTTTGTATTTTACGGTTTTTTTTTGCCTTGGTCAAGTGCCAAATAGCAACATGTTGAGCGACCTTTGACTATTAACTTATTGTCCCTCCGCCTAGAACTATTTCATCAGAGTAAAACACTGCCATTTGGCCGGGGGTTGGTGCAAATTGAGGTTGATCGAATTCAATATATGCCGATTTTTCTTCGTTCAATGATATAATGGCCTTAACTTTTTTAGAAGCATGTCTTATTTTTACTTCGATTTCTTTCCCGGAGATCTCATTATTTCTTACCAGCCAGTTGATGCTGTCTACTTTTAGACATTTTTTAAAAGCTTTTTCTTTTGCTCCCACAGTTATAGAGTTTTCTTTATGATCAATAGAAACAACATATAAAGGATCCTCAGAAAAAACTCCCAGCCCCTTCCGCTGACCTACTGTATAGGAAGCTATTCCTTTATGTGTTCCAATAATATTTCCCTTAATATCAAAAATATTCCCGGGCAAAAAAGAATCAGTTACCCCTTTTTCCTTTAGGTATTCTCTGTAATCTCCGCCTTTTGGTATAAAACAAACATCCTGGCTTTCTTCCCGCTCTGCGTTCATAAAACCTTTTTCCATAGCTTTTTGCCTGACTTCACTTTTTGTATACTCTCCTAAGGGGAAAAGTATATGCTCTAACATTTCTTTCGGCGTATCAAACAAAAAATACGACTGATCTTTTTCTTTATAAACAGCTTCAGCCAAAAAATATTCACCGTCTTTTTTAATTATTCTGGCATAATGTCCGGTCGCTATTGCCTCTGCATCTATTGAGAGAGCTTTTTTATATAACAGTCCAAATTTAATTTTACTGTTGCAGTAAACGCAAGGATTTGGTGTGCGGCCTTTTTTGTATTCATTCACAAAATAATCCGAAACTATTTTCTGGAATTCATCAGAAAAATTCACTACGTAAAAAGGTATTCCCAGATCCTCCGCCGTGCTTCTTGCAAATTGAATAGCATCTAAAGAACAGCATTGCCTTTCACCTGTTTTGCCGCAGCTTTCTTTGGGCCATGTTTTAATGGTCATGCCGATTACCTCATGCCCCAATTTTAGCAGTTCACTTGCCGCTACGCTGGAATCTACCCCGCCGGACATGGCTGCAACAATTTTCATTATTTGTAACTCCTATTCACTAATATCATAGCCTGTTTTAGTTTTATTTACGTTTATTATTCTTATGCTTTTATCCTGCTTTGCTATTTCGGATGCTTTTACCGGCCCCATTGCCATCATTGCGGTTGAAAGGGCGTCCGCTTTAGCACAAGTATCCGCTATTACGGTAGCACTAGAAAATGATTTCTTTAATAGATCACCTTCCAAAGGGTCAGCTATATGCGAAATTTTTGTATTTTTATCCTCGTCTGAAATCACCCAATTTTCATAGTCTCCGCTTGTTGCTACAGCTTCGTTCTTAAGTTCTAATACTTCAAGAACCTTATTTTCTCCGGGAGAAATTATTCCTATTTTCCACAAATGACCGTCACTAGAGGAACAGTACATATCTCCGCCTGCATTAACTAAAAATGTACCGAAATTTTGTTGTTTTAAATATTTTGCAATTCTATCTACTATGTATCCTTTAGCTATTCCTGAAAGGTCCAGCCATATATTTCCATCAAGTTCAATTATGTTATTTTCCAAAAATTTTATTTTTTCCCATCCTAATTGCAAATATGTATCCGGGATTAAAACAAACACTTCCTTTGGAACATCAGTATAAAACCCTTGTTTCTTTAAAAGAGGTGCGACAGTTACATCAAAATATCCGTTTGTATCCCTAGAAACTTCGACTGCGAGTTTAACAACCTCATACAGATCATCCGTAACATTCATTTTTTTTGACAGATTAAGTTCATTAAGTTCACTTCCGGCGTCAAACATTGATAATTTTTGTTCTAAACTTTGTCCTAGTTTAATAGCCTCAGATATTTCATTTTCAATTTTGGATCTAAGTATTTCATCTTTATTGAAAATTATTTTTATCTCGAGGTAAGTGCCCATAATAAGGGTTTTTCTTGATATTGTTTCATTAGATCCATTTGAATGGAGAATACAAGAACTTAATAATCCTGCAGAAATTATGCAGATCAAAAGCTTAAGAATTTTTTTGGTTCGAATTATACGAATGGCTCTCATCAGGGAATATGCCCTTTTCAGTCTCTATTCTGAAATTTTTAAATGCTTCTAGTATGATAGGGCCTATATCAGCGTACTTTTTTACAAAGCTTGGAGTGAACTTATCATAATAACCGATCATATCATTGGCCACTAACACCTGCCCGTCACAATGATATCCCGCGCCTATTCCTATAGTAGGGATCTTTAGCTTTTTTGTTATTTTATCGGCAAGATCTTTAGGAACACATTCTAGCACGACAGAAAAGCAGCCTGCTTTTTCAAGATCAACGGCATCTTGAAATAATTTTTGAGCGGATATATCATCTTTTCCCTGCACTTTATATCCGCCAAGCATTGAAACACGCTGAGGTGTTAACCCGATATGTCCCATAACAGGTATCCCGACCGAAACTATAGCTTCAACTCTTGGGATTATTCCTCCGGTACCTTCGATCTTTACGGCTTCACATCCTGCTTCTTTCATAAATCTGCCGGCATTAAATATTGCGTCGCTGTCGCTTGTCTGATAGGAAAGAAACGGCATATCACCGATTAAAAAAGCGTTCTTGACTCCCCGCCTAACAGCTTTAGCATGATGGATCATTTCATCCATTGTAACAGGCAAAGTAGTGTCCAGCCCTAATGCTACCATACCTAAAGAATCACCTACTAAAACAGAATCAATTCCTGCCTTCTCAGCCAATGAAGCTATAGGAAAATCATATGCTGTAAGAACAGATATTTTTTCACCGGAATTTTTCTTCCTGGCAAAATCTAAAATAGTAAATTTAGTATTTCCCATAATTTTCTCAAGAACAAATTATATTGCTACCTTATCCAATATGCCGGCAACCAAATAATTAGCCTTTACAGGCATAAAATGAACACCTTCACAAAGTCCTTTTATTGCGTTAAATATATCAGCGGATATTGCGATAGACTCTTTATCCACATCTTTAGCATTATCCATTATATCAATTATTTTTTCAGGGATAGTTACTCCCGGAATATTGGCATTCATGTATCTTGCCATTTTAGCCGACTTTAACGGCACTATACCCCCAAGAATTTTTATATTTTTTCTTATTCCTTTTATTGCTTCCAGGAAATCACAAAAAATATCTATATCAAAAATAGCCTGCGTCTGAAAAAATCTCGCACCTAAATTAATTTTTTTCTCCATTTTAAGTATTTCAGGTTCAAGCGGGTCTGCTCCCGGATTAACTACCGCGCCCACTAAAAAATCCGGACTGCCCGATAATACTTTTCCGGCAAGATCCTTGCCGCTATGAAGAGAATTAACCGCATTCAAAAGATTGACAGAATCAAGATCGTATACGGGTTTTGCCTGCGGATGATCTCCTAAAATGGGATGGTCACCGGTCATTATCAGTATATTTTCTATGCCTAAGGAATATGCGCTTAAAAGATCCGACTGCAATGCTATGCGGTTACGGTCACGGCATGTAAATTGGCATATTGGTTCATAACCGTTATCTATCAAGGCTTTGCTGGCAGCTACTGATCCCAGCCTCATTACAGCGCTTTGCTGGTCGGTAACATTAACAGCATCAACTTTGCCTTTTACAATTTTTAGGTCTTCAAGGATAGGCGCAAGATCAACGCCTTTAGGCGGGCCTATTTCAGTTGTTACAACAAACTCATTATTATTTATTTTTTCTCTAAATCTGTTCATTTTGCAGCCTATAGCATCTAATTACGTTTCTGATGAGCATCGCCACCGTTATAGGGCCTACTCCTCCCGGCACCGGTGTTATCATCGAAACTTTATCTATAACATCATCAAGATCAACATCTCCAACAACTTTCCCGTTAATGCTGTTTATGCCTACATCAACTATTACAGCTCCGTCTTTTATCCAATCTTTTTTTACCAAAAGCGGTTTACCTACAGCCACAACTAAAATATCCGCGCGCTTTGTATGCTCTTTAATATTGCCTTTTTCATATGTCGCAATATGACAAACGCTTGTCGTAGCATTTTCGTTAAGCATCATAACTGATAACGGTTTTCCGGCTATCGGAGAATGTCCCAATATGACTACCTCTTTGCCCTTTAACTCTATTCCGGAATTCGACAGAATTTTCATAACTGCTCCAGGAGTAGGAGGTAATACTTTTGCCTCGCGCCTGAATATTTTACCTAAATTAAAAGGATGTATTCCTTCTGCGTCTTTTAGCGGATCCATCCTGCTTGTGATCTTCCCGTAATCCATGTTCTTTGGAAGCGGATGCTGAATTATCATTGCTGTTACGCTTTCGTCATAGTTAAGTTTTAATATTTCTTCAATCCCTTCAGCATCAGAACTATCAACGTTCAGGTTCTTCACGGAAAAATCTATCCCTATAGTTTCACATATTTTACTCTGAGCCTTGATATAGATCTCTGAACCCTTCTGTTCGCCTATCATAACAGCGACCAGCTTAGGTCTCTTTTTATATTTTCCGACTAAAGAATCTAATTCCTCTTTAAGTTTAACTTGTATGTCACAAGCAATTTTTTTGCAATCAATGATCTTATTCATTTGTCCCCACAAAAAATTCTTCAGAAATACCTTCGACCTTACTAACCAGATCTTTGATCTCATCAAAAGCTAATTTGGCCGTTTTTTTGTTCTCAAAATGTTTGATATTGATCTTAACGTTAGCCAAAGCTGAATAAAATCCGCACTTTAAACTATGATAAGCACATACCACATCCGAAATAAGATTTTTATTTCCTATGTCTTTCAACAAAAGAGTTATCTCTAATGCAGATGAGGTTTCTCTCATAACGTTAAATGGTGCTTCAGCTGCGCTTTTATACAACACATCATCCGCTATTTTCTGTTTTATGGCGTCCATTAGTTTCAAAAAACCGGCGCAATCATCATCTATAAGTTTTACTAAATATTCCAGACTTTTTTCCTGTGTAGTCTTCATCAATAAAAGTTCAGAATTCTCAGGGCTACGGACTTTACTTTTTATAGTATGATTTATAACCATAAGGTTGAGAGCCACGCCTATAGCGGCATTTAAAGCCGCAGCACTTCCTCCGCCGGGCACTGAGCTTTTGGCGGCAAGGTCATTTACATATTCACAAACCTTTTTTTCGGCAAATATGCCCATCTTATAACAGTCCTTTGATCTTATCGGTCTTCACGTCATAATCCATAAGATCAAGCCTAGGTTTATTAACCATTCCTGGAATTGTGTTCACCCCGTCGCATCTAACAGCAATATAATTGGCTCCGGCAAAAAGTTCAACGGCATCAACATTAAGGACAAAACCCCTAGGCCTGCCTTTCTTTTTTGGATTACTAGATAAAGAAAGAAAAGTTTTACCCATACATATAGCTTTTTTATCAAGTTTATTTTTTTCGATTATATCGATACTTTTGTCAGCTTCATCTGAATATCTTATTTCGCTGGCTCCATACATCGATTTAGCAATCCTCTCGATCTTATTCTTTATCGGCATATCAACAGGGTACAGATATCTGAATGATCCTTCTGTTTTACAAACTTTTATAACTTCATTTGCCAGATCTTTTGATCCTGCGCTGCCTAGTTTATATGATTCATTTATCGCTATTCCATCGACGCCCAATGCTTCAGCCCTTTTTATTATAACATCCAGCTCTTTTTTGGAATCCGTTTCAAAGCGATTAATATTGACTATAACCGGTATCCCATACATTTTAAGATTTTCAACCTGTTTTTCGAGATTTGAGCATCCTCTATCGACAGCCGAAAGATCTTCTCTTTTGAGTTCCGGCGGCAGGAGCATATTCTTTTTTGTAAAATCTCCGCTGTGTATTTTAAGCGCTCTGACTGAACAGTTTATAACAGCCGCTGAAGGTGTTATCTCTGACTGACGGCTTTTTATATTAAAAAATTTCTCCGCGCCAAGATCAGCTCCAAAATCAGCTTCTACAATAGCAAAATCAGAAAGCTTAACTGCCAAAAGCTGAGAAACAGTGCTACAAGATGAATCAGACACATCACCCGATGAACTGCCGTGAACAAAACATGGAGTATGTTCACATGTCTGAACTAAATTAGGACTGAAGGCATCTTTCATTATAAGCGCCATCGCCCCGTCGACACCTATTTTGTCAACCGTTATCGGGACAAATTTGTTAGTATATCCGACTACTATCTTACCTATCCTTTCTCTTAGATCTTTCAAATCTTTTGCGATAGATAGAATAGCCATACATTCGCATACACTTGTAAGATCAGCTCCTGATTTTCTGCTGATCCCGTGCAGCTTGCCTCCGCCGCCTATAGTGATATTACGCATTGATCTGTCATTAATGTTAACGGCTCTTCGCCATGTGATAAGCGCTTTATCTAAACCATGTTTGTTTTCCCAGAAAAAACTATTATCTAATGCCGCGGCGCATAAATTCTGAGCGGCCTCTACCGCAAACGTGTCTCCCGTAAAATTAAGATTCAGTTCTTCTGCCGGCATAAGTTGCGAATAGCCTCCGCCTGTTGATATTCCTTTAAGGCCGAAAACACCGCCCAAACAAGCCTGAGAAAAACATCCGATCGACTTTTTCCCCATTTTATTCAAAGCCATCGATAAACCTATCGCAGATACTGTTTTCCCTTCACCGTAATAAGTCGGCGTGACGGATGTCATGAGAATTAATTTACCGTTTTTTTTGTTGGATAATTTTTCATCTAAATACTGAGTTGAAATTTTGGCTGTGTAATCGCCGTAAAGTTTTAAATATTTGGCAGGTATCCCTATTTTCTTCGCAATGTCACTGATCTTTATTGGATTGAATTCACTGTATACTTTTTCATTGTAACTTTGACTCATGTTCCTCCTTCTTTTGTAGATCAGGCGGGTAAGAACTGAGGCAAAAAACTAATTACTGATCCTCAAACTCTATCCCCTAAACTCTCTCTTATCTTTTGACCCAAAAGGACCAAACGAGTGCCTATGCACTTCAGACAAACCGTATTTTTTTATTGCATTAATATGTTCGGCCGTTCCATAACCTTTATGCTTGGCAAAACCATACACAGGATATTGTTTATCAAGATCAGTCATTAATTGGTCCCTGTAAACCTTAGCTATTACTGAAGCGCAAGCGATAGAAAAACTTTTACTTTCTCCTGAAGTTAGACTAACATATTTTTGTTTAAAAGATATTTTCATATTGCCGTCAACAAGCAAAAAATCCGGTTCATTCTTTAAATCTTCTACTGCTCTTTTCATAGCTATCATGGTTGCCTGATAAATATTAACGGAGTCTATCTCTTTAACACTTGCCGAACCTATACCCACTTGACATCTTTTCATAATGTCAAGATAAGCTTTTTTACGCATTTTCTCGGTCAGCTTTTTAGAATCATCTACTCTTTCAATAAACTCTTTATCATTTACAATCACGGCTGCCGCTATAACAGGCCCGGCTAAAGGCCCTTTGCCTGCTTTATCAATGCCTGCCGTTATTTTATAGCCTTCTTTAAAGGCTTTTTTTTCATAAAAGAATTTTTCATCAGGTATCATTAAATGATTATCCGATTTTTTCTTTTACCTTTGTAGCGCTCTTGCCTACTCTCTGCCTTAGATAATAAAGTTTTGCTCTTCTTACATTCCCTCTTTTTTTGACAACGATGTTCTCTATTAACGGAGAATTGTAAGGGAATATTCTTTCAACACCTTCACCGTAAGAGATCCTTCTGACAGTAAAATTTTTATTAACTCCGCCGCCTTTTTCTGATATTACTACACCAGAAAAGATCTGAATTCTTGTCTTGTCTCCTTCAGTGATACGGAAATGCACATCGATGTTATCACCAATATTATATTTCCACTTAGCTTCTTTGATCGACTTTTTTTCGAATTCTTCCATTTTTTTGCTCATTTTTCTCTCCTTTACTGACAATTTGCCAATAGATCGGGTCTTCGTTCTTTTGTCCGCTCTATTGCCTTATCCATTCTCCACTTATTTATTTTTTTATGATCGCCTGAAAAAAGTATTTCCGGCACTTTCATGCCTCTGTATTCTGCCGGTCTAGTATATTGAGGATATTCTAATAACCCGTCTTCAAATGATTCTTCACTTAAAGAATCAGAAGCCCCGAGTACCCCGGGTAAAAGACGCACGATAGAATCCACAACAACCATTGCCGGAAGTTCCCCGCAAGTAAGAACATAATCACCGATAGATATTTCCATATCCACAAGATCCCTTACTCTCTCATCAAATCCTTCATAATGTCCGCAAACAAGTATAATATGAGCACTTCCGGATAATTCTTTAGCTGTCTTCTGCTCAAATCTAGCTCCTTGAGGAGTTAAAAGAATAGTTTTAATATCTCCTTCAGCTTTAGCTTTAATATCGCTTAAAGCTTTATCTAAAGGCTCTATCTTCATGACCATGCCCGGCCCGCCGCCAAAAGGTTTGTCATCTACCGTACGATGTTTATCATTTGTCCAATTTCGCAGATCATGAACATCTATCTTAACAAGCCCCTTATCCTGCGCAATGCGCATCATAGACTCGCCAAGAACGACATCAAACATATTCGGGAATATAGTTATTATATCTATTTTCATTTTCTAACAAAAATCCAAATTCTAAATCAGTTATGCGGCAAATTTTTTTATAATACTTTTAACTGTAGCTGACGGTATAGCACCTTTTTCCAGCCAATAATTAATTTTATCCATTTTAACATCAGAGTTATCTCCCGCTTTTTGCGGATTATAATGACCTAATTCTTCAATAACTCTTCCATCTCTTTTTTCGGTTTTATTAATAGCAATAACCCTGTAGTAAGGATTACCTTTACTCCCGATCCTCTTAAGTCTCAATACAACTGCCATTTCTCCTCCTATTCTTTGATTCTTTTTATCTTCGCACCTAACGAAGATAATTTTTGTTCTAATTTTTCATAACCTCTATCAAGATGATAGATCCTGGATATCTCTGTTTCACCGGAAGCCACAAGCCCGGCTATAACAAGTGCTGCTGACGCCCTTAAGTCCGAAGCCATTACAGGAGCTCCGCTTAATTTTTTTACGCCTCTTACTATGGCAGTAGGGCCTTCCAAAATTATATCAGCACCCATTCTGTTAAGTTCTGAGATATGAATAAACCTTTCAGGATATATTTTTTCCGTAATTACGCTTATCCCGTCACTTACCGCTGCAACAGACATCATCTGCGCCTGCAAATCCGTAGGAAATCCAGGATAAGTGTGAGTTGTCAGATCAAAAGCTTTAATTCTTCCCTTTCCCGGTGAAACAGTAACATTGTCTCCGTCTTCAGTAACATTAACCCCCAAAGATCTGAATTTATCTATTAGTGCAATATTATGATCAATATCCGCACCTGTAAGAGTAACAGTCCCTCCTGTTATTGCCGCCGCTGCCATATATGTCCCAGCTTCTATTCTATCGGCTATAACTTTATGCTTAACTCCATTAAGTTTTTTTACTCCGCGTATTCTTAATGTAGGAGTTCCTACTCCTTCAATATCTGCACCCATCTTTTTAATAAAATTAGCAAGATCTACAACTTCCGGTTCACAAGCGCCGTTCTCAATAATAGTAGATCCTTCAGCAAGAACTGCGGCCATCAAAGTATTTATTGTCGCTAAAACACTGGATCCGAAATGCCCTCCCAGATATATTTTTTTTCCTATTAGTTTTTTCGCTTTAGCAACAATATATCCCTCTTTTATGGATAGATCCGCTCCCAATTCTTTTAATCCTTTCAAGTGAAGATCAATAGGTCTAGGACCTATAACACATCCGCCCGGAAAAGAAACTTTAGCCTCTCCGTATTTTGCCAATAAAGGACCCAGCACTGCGATCGAAGCTCTCATTGTACTTACAAGATCATATGTAGCAACTCTATTTGTTGCTTCTCCCTGCAGGATCGTTACTTCACCATCTTTTGTAACACAATTTCTTCCTAAAGAAGAAATTATCTTAACCATTGTTGATATATCTTTGAGGTTTGGAACATTAGTTATAGTTGTTTCTTCCGATGTAAGTAAAGACGCAGCAATAATAGGCAGACAAGCATTTTTGGCGCCTGAAATATGAACCGTTCCTTTAAGTTTTACCCCGCCTTCAACAATAAGTTTATCCATTAAAATCCCCCGACTATCACTCTGTCAAAACCGTTAACATCTTTAAATTTTTCTACATTCACATATCCGTTATCTTTCATAAAATTCTGTGTTTTTACCGACTGATCGTATCCGATCTCTAAAGCCAAAAACCCGCCTTTTTTCAAATAAGTTTTAGCCTGCAAAATTATTTTTTTTATAACATCCATCCCTTCGATCCCGCCTTTAAACGCTAACTCAGGCTCAGCTTTAACCCAAGCATCAACCATATCATAATCTTTATCGGATACATAAGGAGGATTTGAAACTATACCGTCAAATTTTCCTTTATACTTTTCAAGTTCTTCAAAAAGATCTGACACTAGAAGATCCACACTATTCCTAGAGCCGGAATTAACATGCTTCTCCACATTAATTCTGGCTACTTCCAATGCATCAAGCGAAACATCCACACCAATTACATCGGCGTTCTCAATAAGTTTTGTTAAACCTACTGACACTATTCCGCTGCCTGTGCCGATATCTAAAAGTAATGGAGCATTAATTCCATTCTCTTTACAAATGTTTGCAGCAGTTCTGATCAAAAGTTCAGTTTCAGGTCTCGGGATCAAAACTCTTTCATCAACATAAATATCCATCCCCATAAATTCGGCATTTTTTAATTCATACTGAATTGGTACTGTCTCTGAATAATCCACTTCTTGAATTTTCATATTGATCACTTTGATACTGAATTCAGCTTCAGCATTCTGTCCTCTTTTATAAGAGCATCGATAAGTTCGTCTAAAGATCCTTCGACTATTCTGTCTAAGCTATACAAAGATAGTTTTATACGATGATCAGTTACTCTGTTTTCCGGAAAATTATAAGTTCTTATTTTTTCTGATCTGTCGCCTGACCCGACTTGAATTTTTCTTTCTAAAGAACGTTCATTTTGCGCATTCATTTCCATCGTTTCTAATATTCTGGCCTTTAATACCCTCATAGCTTTAATTTTATTCTTCAGCTGACTTCTTTCGTCCTGGCAGCTTACTACTACTCCAGTAGGAATATGCGTCAATCTTACGGCTGAATCTGTTACGTTCACATGCTGTCCGCCCGCTCCGCTTGATCTAAAAACATCTGTTCTGATATCCCCGGGATTAATGTTTAATTCTACGTCTTCTGCTTCCGGCAAAACCGCCACGGTGGCGGCAGAAGTGTGTATTCGTCCGCCTGATTCAGTTTCCGGTACTCTTTGAACTCTATGAGTACCTTTCTCAAACCTCAGAAACTTATACACGTTAACACCTTCGACCGCAAAAATTATTTCTTTTATTCCGCCGAGTGATAGATCACTTTCGCTCATTACAGATATTTTCCACCCTTTCTCGGCAATATATTTTGAATACATTTTATAGAGAACAGCTGCAAATAAACCGGCTTCAATGCCGCCGGTACCTGCGCGGATCTCCATGATTACATTCTTTTTTAAGTCTTTAGTGTTCTCGTCTAACAGCATCTCTTCTAATTCAATTTTAATTTCATCCATAGATGCCGTTACTTCTTCCAATTCACCTTTAGCCATAATTGAATATTCGCTGTTCAGTTTTTCATCTTTTATCATTTTAAGTAATGACTGTTTTTCTTCTTCCAGTTTCAAATACTTATCATATTCGGCTATCAATGTTTTTAAATTAGAATATTTTATGGATTTTTCTTTGTACTTTTCCATATTACTTAAAACTTCAGACGAAGAAAGTTCTTTCTCAAGTTCTAAATATATTTCTTTTTTTCTATTAAGTTCTTTAAACATAATTAATTTAAACTTCAAAAAACAAAATTCTTAAATATCACAATCAAACATTTAAAGACGCAACGAAATTATAAAATTAAAATTTTCGTCCAACTTTCATTATTCGATTTTAGACAATCAGTTAATCGTTTTGTTTCGATCCCCGTTAGCCAAAAGGCCCGGTTTATTAACCAGGCACATTTTGCAAATATCTATAATAAAAAGATTTAGGAAAATTACTTAGTTTTCTGATATCTTTTCATGAATCTGTCTACTCTACCGGCAGAATCAACTAATTTTTGTTTTCCTGTGTAAAACGGATGACATTTTGAGCATATTTCAACATGTATATTCTTTTTAGTAGCTCTGATCTCTACCACGTTGCCACAAGCACAAACTATTGTCGCATCTTCATACTTTGGATGTATACCTTTCTTCACTTCTAACCTCCATTATAAATAATAACTATATAAACAAGCTAACATTGTACTAAAATATCACCAAATATCAAGCAAAATGTTCACTGAAACACAATATAAGTTTATTTGGCTTAAACAAGTACGGATGAGGCAGGTATTCCTTTTTTCTGACACAGGGGTTAAACAACGGCATTTTTCTGCCCTTTTTTGACCCCGCTAACTCATGCATTCTCCAAGCAGCTTCGCTGCTTTTCGAAGCAATCGACAGCGGGATTGGTAATTGTCAAAAAAGAACAGAAAAATACCTATAACCCCTAAAGTCAGAAAAAAGTAATACCTGCCTCATCCTAGCTCGATGCGAAGTATTTACAGACGACCGAACGAATAAATGGTCTTAACAATAAAGACGAGTGCTAAAAAATTTTGGGGTGAAACGAAGTGGGGCGTAGCCCCTACATGGTGTAAACTTTGTGTGTTTTGCAAAAACACACAAAGTTGGAACGATGGCAGGACCCGAAAATTTTTCGGTACGTTATCTAAATCTACATTGCAATCTTAATTTTGAGTTTATGTCTAAAGTCGAACGTATTTTTATGATACGTTCGACTTTAGACTTTAGGCTTATGTGTGGATTAAACTCCCTGACTAAGATTTTCTAGGAATTCTTTGTTGTTTTTTGTTTTTTTCATGCGGTCTATCAAAAGGTTCATTGCTTCCGCTGAATCGAGATCTGATAAAGCTTTACGCATGAGCCATATTCTTTGTAGTTCGTCCGCAGGAACAAGCAATTCTTCTTTTCTGGTGTTAGAACGCTTTATATCAATAGACGGGAATATTCTTCTTTGGAATAAAGACCTATCAAGCTGTACTTCCATATTTCCGGTTCCCTTAAACTCTTCAAAAATTACTTCATCCATTCGGCTTCCTGTGTCAACTAAAGCCGTAGCAATTATTGTGAGGCTTCCTCCCTCTTCGATATTTCTGGCAGCGCCAAAAAATCGTTTAGGCTGATGAAGAGCGTTGGCATCAACACCGCCGGATAATATTTTACCCGAGTGAGGAGTAGCTGTGTTATGGGCTCTTGCAAGCCTTGTAATAGAATCCAACAAAATTACTACATCATACTGATGTTCTACAAGTCTTTTAGTTTTTTCTAAAAGCATGCTAGCTACCTGAATATGTCTGGATGATGGTTCATCAAAAGTTGAAGCTACTACTTCAGCTTTAACATTCCTCTGCATATCAGTAACTTCTTCGGGCCTTTCATCGATAAGAAGAATGAACAACTTAACATCCGGATAATTTGTGCTTATAGCGTTTGCGAACTTTTGCAGAAAAACAGTTTTACCGCTATAAGGCGGAGCTACTATCATGCCTCTCTGCCCTTTACCGACCGGAGTTAATAGATCCATTATTCTCATAGAAATATCGTTTGAATCATTTTCAAGCACAAATCTTTCATCAGGATATAAAGGTGTCAGGTTCGGAAAGAAAATTTTATTTTTTGCCTCTTCCGGATCTTCATAATTAACCGCTTCAACTTTTAAAAGAGCAAAATATCTTTCCCCTTCTTTAGGAGGTCTTATCTGACCGCTGACAGTATCCCCTGTTTTCAAGCTGAATCTTCTTATCTGCGATGGAGATACATAAATATCATCAGGGCACGGAAGATAGTTATAATCCGGGCTTCTTAAAAATCCGAAACCGTCCTCTAATCTTTCCAGAACCCCTTCTCCATAAGCGCTTCCGCTTTTTTCGATCTTTGCCTGTAATATGCTGAATATAAGGTCGTGTTTTTTTAAACCGCTTATACCGTCAATGCCCAATTCTTTGGCAACTTTGCCGAGTTCAGAGATCTTCATATTCTTTAAAACAACTATATCAAGCTCATCTCCTTTTAGTTCTTCTTTTTTTGGCTTTACACTTTTTGGACTTTTTGGACTTTTTTCCATAATTTTTCCACCCCTTGTTTTAGGTCATTCATTGTACCGTTATTATCTATAACAAAATCTGACAGTTCTATTTTACTATTCTGAGATATTTGATTTTTCAATATGCTTTCAGCCGTTTTTGCCGGAAACCCTTTTTCTGCGGCTCTTTCGATGGATTTTTTTTCTTCTGTCGAAACAGTCACAACAATATCTGATATTTTATTTAACCCCAGTTCAAAAAGTATTGCTGCCTCTATTACTACCACTCCATCTTTTATTCTTTCGATCTTTTCTTCAATATCTTTTATTAATGCAGGATGAACTACCGTGTTCAATGCCACAACATTATCTTTATCAGCAAATACAATATCCCTTAAGATCTTTCTATCTATTTCACCGTTTCGAACTATCTCTTTTCCGAATAGCTTTATTAACTGCTCTTTGACTTTTTCTTTTTTGAGCAAAAGATGTCCTGCCTCGTCCGCATTAATTATAAATGCTCCCTTTTGTTCTAAAAGATCCGCTACCTGTGTTTTCCCACTGCAGAAATTACCGGTTAATCCTATTATGGTCTTACCCATTATACTGTTACTTTCTCCATCTTTAGCCAGCTTCTGCCGGCCTTAAGGTCCACTTTTAAAGGAACATCTAATTTTATAACATTTTCCATAGCGGATTTAACTCTCGCTGCTGTTTTATCAAGATCATCCTTTTTTACAGAAAAGATAAGTTCATCATGCACCTGAAGAACCATGTTGCATCCGATCTCTTTTTTAAGATTAAAACAATCCAGCATCGCTAATTTAATTATATCTGCCGCCGAACCTTGCACCGGTGTGTTTATAGCGGCTCTTTCGGCAAAAGATCTGATATTATTATTTCTGTCATTTATTTCAGGAATATATCGTCTTCTTTTCATTATCGTACTGACATACCCCTCATCTCTTGCTTGTTTTATTGTTTCATCCATAAACTTTTTAACATTTGGATATCTTTCAAAATAAGCATCAATAAAATCTTGAGCTTCTTTTACACTTATACCGAGATCTTTGGCCAAACTAAATGATCCCATACCATAAACTATTCCAAAATTGACTGTTTTTGCCGCTCCCCGCATATCCCTGTCAACTTCATTAATAGGGACGTTGTATATAAGAGAAGCTGTATATGTATGAATATCTTCATCGCTATTGAATGCTTCAATAAGGTTTTTATCTTTAGACAAATGGGCTAAAACCCTTAATTCTATTTGCGAATAATCAGCCGATAAAAGTATATCTTGTTCCGATAAAGGGATAAAGGCCCCTCTAACTTCTCTTCCCAATTCTGTTCTCACGGGAATATTTTGTAAATTTGGATCACTCGACGAAAGCCTTCCGGTAGATGTAACTGCCTGATTTAAAGTTGTATGTATTCGTCCCGTCTTTTTATCTGTCAGCTCATATATTGAATCGTAATACGTACTTTTTAATTTATTAAGTTCTCTATACTTAAGAATGGCTTCCGGAAGTTCGTGATATTCAGATAGTTTTGTGAGAACCGTTTCATCAGTAGAGCTGCCGGTTTTTGTTCTTTTAAGCATCGGTAATTTTAATTTTTCGAAAAGAATTACACTGAGCTGCTTTGGCGAGTTAATATTAAACTCTTCACCTGCAATATCATATATATTTTTTTCGATTTTTTCAAGTTCCATTTTAAGATATTTTGATTTTTCTTTTAAATATTCAAGATCTACGCCTATCCCATCACGTTCAATATCCTCAAGAACAATAATAAGAGGCATTTCGAGCTTAAAGAATAGATCGGATAATTTTTTATTCTCAATATCGTCATTAAGTTTATTGAATAGTTTATTGATCAAAGACGCTTCTTCACTAATTGAATCCACATTCAATGGTTCATTGAATTCCAAACTGGCCTGCCCCGAATCATCCCACTTGATGAGCGTATCGATCGCTTTGAAATTATATGACAAATGCCTCATGGCCATACTTGAAATATCTCTTCTTGCAATCGACGGCTCAACAAGATAATCCGCTATCATAATATCAAAATAACCGTCTTTAATATTCACTCCGTAATTTTTCAAAACAGAGTACACATGTTTCAGGTCATATACAATTTTAATTTGGACAGTGTTTTCAAAGAAATCTAAAAGGTCTTTTTTAAAAATGTCTCCGGAGTGGATTTTAGCGCACTTAATGTATACCGCTTTATCGGCTTCTACTGAAACAGCAAAACCATTTATTTTTTTTTGCTGATAATCTATATCAAAACTTATTGCCGCCGGTTTCGCTTTATCCAAAGCTTTTAAGTGATCCGATATTTCATTGGCATTCTCAATTATTTCTATCTGTATTTCTTTTTTTTCTTCGGGCATTACTTGTTTAAGAAATTTACTGAACTCATATTTTTGGTATAAAGCAGTTAATTTTTCATTGTCAGGACTCTTTAGTTTCATTTCATCAATAGGAATATCGATCGGCATTTTTTGATCCAAAGTAACCAGTTCTCTGCTTAAAAAAGCCATATCTTTATTGTCTTCCAGTTTTTTCTTAAGACTAGCCGAGGTAACTTTATCCAAATTATCGTAAATACCTTCCAAGGTACCGAATTCTTTTAAAAGTTTTACTGCTGTTACTTGCCCCACACCTTTAACTCCGGGAACATTATCGCTTTGATCTCCCATTAATGCCATAAGGTCTATCATTCCAGAAGGCAAAACCCCGAATTTATCAAATACTTCTTTATGAGAATAAACTTTATATTCCTTGAGATTAGGACTAACAACTTTGATCCTGTCATTAACCAGCTGAAGAGCGTCTTTGTCACTTGTAACTATTGCCGCTTCCATACCTTTATCATATGCTTGCCTTGCTAATGTAGCTATAATATCATCTGCTTCATACCCTTGGAGTTCTATCCTTTTAATATTACTTGCATCAACAAAATCTTTTATGCCTTGTATCTGAAGAACGAGATCTTCCGGCATTGGTTTTCTGTTTATCTTGTACTGATCATATTTTTCATGCCTATTAGTAGGTCCTTTGACATCAAAAACTATTACCATCTTATCCGGACAAAGGTCATCCATGATCTTTTTTATAATGTTGATAAACCCCAAAATAGCATTCGTAGGGAAAGCTTTTGAAGTAGAAAGTGACTGCACGGCATAAAATGCCCTGTAGCAAATCGAATTGCCGTCAATTAAAAATATTTTATTTTGTGCAGGCTCCATAGATCTGGTGAGAAAACTCCGTTAATATTTTATGATAACTATCAGCAATGCAGATATTAAAGCAAATGAGATCAGATAAAAGTCATAAAAATAAAAAAAATCCGCGACAGAATCAAAAAATGAATTTTTTCTCATACCTGATTTTGTCTGCCTGCGGCCTGTTAACTTTGATCTTATCTCTTGAACACTAATACGGTCGGTTTCTGAAACTTTAGTATTTATTTCAGCGCTAATTGCATCTATCTGGTCCTTACGAAAACGCAGATACTCTCCGCCTAGATGATAAGCAGAAACAACTCCGCTATCAACCATTTTCATGATCTTCGATTCCTTAATACCTAAATATAAGGAAAGTTCCTGCAGGGTTAAGAGTTTTTCCGGCATGTATCAATCATCACTTTTATTATTTCATTTTACCTTGGGCTACCCACTGATCGACCTTGTTTTTCTCGAACATCCATTCTCCGCCTTCAGCAATTCCCGGAAGCATTCCGCTATTAGCCCAATCGCTTACTTTTCGGGTATCAACTTCTAAATAATCCGCAAGCTGTCCTATATTCATTAAATTGACTCCGGATAAACTTGAATTTTTTGACTCCATTCTGACTTGACCCATCATAATGGCTCCGTCTTCTATCTGCAGTCTTGGTGTTTCAAGATCTCCGTCAAGAATTGCAGAAGAGGTCAGCTTAAGTCTTACTGAAGCTTTAATATTCCCTGTTACCGTACCGGATATTTGTATATCTTCACCGGAAATATTTGCTTTAATAACTGCTTTGTTCCCGATTATAAGTTTGCCTTTTGTATCTAAAGTACCTTCGAACTTACCGCTTATTCTTAAATTCACCGGATCATCAAATCTTAATGTTCCCTGCATAGTGGCATTTACATCCAGCATTCTGTCTTCCTGCTGAGGCACAACAATCGGTTCTTCATTGATCGGTTTCTTTCTCATGGATTTCCTCCCTTTTATCTTCTCTGTCTTTGCAATTTTTCGAAGTATTTAAATGTATATGTAATTTTTCTGTTATAGTCGTTAGCATTAAAACTATCATCACAACAACTGTTGTAACAACACCCGGAATAAAAAATCCGGCGCCGACCGCTAAGCCTATAGCCGAAACAACCCAAATACTTGCCGCTGTAGTCAATCCCCTAATTGAAGAACCGTATCTCAACAAAGTTCCGGCGCCTAAAAAACCTATACCTGTAACAACCCCTGAAGCTATACGCGAAGGGTCGACCATACCAGCCTCTTTATATTCAATCGACATTAGCGTTGAAACTATCATGAAAAGAGAGGATCCCAAACACACAAGCATATGAGTTCTAATGCCTGCATCCCTTTTGTGCCGTTCTCTTTCAAATCCAATTATTCCTCCAAGAACAGCTGATATTACTATGCGGACAATTATTGATAAAGTTGACATATTTATATTGTACTCTTTTCCTATTTTAATTTCTAGCTTTTTTTATATTCTTCCTGCGCAAAAAAAGCTATCATTGCGGCATTGTCCGAACAGTATTCTTTTTCGGGCAGGTACAAAGATACTTCTTTTTCGGCGCAAACAAGAGTTATAGTATTCCTTATCGCCGAATTGTTTATGACCCCGCCTCCGGCTAATAATGTTTTGTAACCTGTTTTGTCGATAGCATCTTTGATCTTATACCCTATCACATCTTTTACCGCGTTTTGAAAAGAAAAACAAATTTTTTTTATTTCATTCTCATTTTTTTCTGAATCTCTCCAATAATACAGCACTGATGTTTTGATCCCGCTAAAACTAAAATCTATACCGGGTAAATTTTTCAAATAAGCTTTAGGAAAACTTATCTCTTCACCTTTATAACCATCAGACATTTTTTCGACTAAAGGTCCTCCGGGATATCCCATATTCAATATTTTTGCCACTTTGTCAAAAGCTTCACCGACAGCATCATCCAATGTCCTTCCGATTATCCTGAAATCATCAAGCGCTCTGCAATCATAAATACTTGTATGCCCGCCTGATATAACTACCCCGATAAACGGGAACAATTTGTCCATAAGGCCGTCTTCCTTATTCACAAGAGATGAAATAATATGCGCTTTTAAATGATCCACTCCCGAAAGAGGAATATCCGCAGCATACGATAATGCCTTCGCAAAAGCAGTTCCAACAATTAATGAACCCGGAAGTCCCGGAGTTTCTGTATAAGCTATGAGATCGATATCCTTGATATTTACTTTAGCATCTTCAATTGCTTTTTTATAAACATCATAAATGAATTCCGTGTGATACCTTGAAGCTATTTCCGGGATCACTCCTCCGTATTCAGAATGCAGATGTACACTAGAAGATATTTCGTTGGATAAAACTTTGGAATCTTTGACTATACTTACGGCTGTCTCATCACATGATGTTTCAATTCCCAACGTCAGCATGCTATGCCCCATTTACTTTTGACATGTTATTATCATCTATAAGTTCAGATACTTTTACTAATCTAACATTGTCCTTATGTAACTTAGGAAATTCTTCGGCTAAAACTTGTATTGTAAGTAATTTGTCATGTCCGATAGCTATCGCACTGCCTTTTTTCTTTGCCAGATCAACTGCCTTTTCAAACTGTTCTTTTATTAGATCTTTGTCCGCAATATTATCTATAAATATGTCTCGTTTGTAGCAAGAAACTCCTTTAGGGCCGGCCACACTGCAGCAAACAGTATCTTTATTAGTGTAACTGTCCAAAAAAAACATATTATTTTTTTTTGCAAAAGCCATTATTTCATTCATAATTTTCATATCAGCAGTTGCTTTTGACCCCATATGATTTGAAATTCCTTTAACATTGCTCAATGAAGTCAAATCATTTTTAATAATATCTTTTATCTCTACAGGCAGCATCCCTATCATTATCGTGTTTTTTTCTAAAGGCGCTTTGTCGGATGTTGGCTGCATTGGTAGATGCAGAATAACTTCGAAATCTTTTTTTTCGGCAAGCAAAGCGGCAGCTTTAGAATATGTTAAGTTAGGAAGAACAGCCATTGTTATAGGACCGTCTAGCGTCTCTAAAAGACTGAACGTTGAATTTGCATATCCAAAATCATCAATAACAACTGCAAGCAAATATTCGTTTTCTATAACATCGGGAATTTTTTTTGCGGGAGCCGTACTTTTTTTAATTATAGCCGGTTCCTCAGGAAAATCGGTATAAACTACATTAGGAGACGTTAATCTGTTTACTTCGCCCTTCTTCTCCCCAAAAAACTTAAAGGCCACGACACCAAGCAGTATAACAATAATTACTAAATATATAATTCTCTCATTTCTCATAATTATCAAGATTAAGACTTCAGAAAGATGTTGCAAGTATTCTACGAAAGTTTATTTCGAAGCATATCTCCGGCTACCTTAGGATTCGCTTTGCCTTTTGACAACTTCATGACTTGCCCAATAAGAAAACTTAAAGCATTTTGTTTACCCGTTTTAAGATCTTTAACTGATTGGGCATTCGCTGCAATAACTTCGTCCACTATCTTCTCAAGCTCACCTTCATTGGAAACCTGCTCAAGCCCTTTATCTTTCATTATTGCGTTCGGTCTTTTTCCGGTAGAAATAGTTTCATCAAGTATTTCTTTAGCAACTAAATTACTTACTTTGCCCGATGAAACCAAACTGATAACTTCGGCTAAATATTCCGGAGTAAGGGTTAATTCAGCGATGCTGACATTTTTGTCCTTAAGATGCATCATTATTTCGCCTTTAACCCAGTTTGAAGTCTTTTTTGGATCTTTTGATATTTTAGATGTTTGTTCAAAAAAATCCGCTATTTCTTTTTCCGCTATGATCACATTTGTATCGGCAAGAGTCAAATCATATTCTTTTTGGAACCTTATTCTTTTATCTTTAGGAAGTTCTGGCAAAGATCTTTTTTTGTTTTTTACTAACTCTTTGGATATTTCAAAAGGGACAAGATCAGGATCGGTAAAATATCTATAATCGTGTGAACCTTCTTTTGATCTCATTGAAGTAGTAATACATTTATTTTCATCCCACAATCTTGTCTCTTGAATTATAGTTTCACCGTCTTTTAGTTTGTCGCGCTGTCTTTCAACTTCGTAGCTAAGAGCTTCTCTAACGGCCTTAAAAGAATTCAGATTTTTAATTTCTACCTTAGTGCCAAACTCTTTCTGCCCTTCCGGCTTTAAAGAAATATTAGCGTCGCATCTAAGGCTGCCTTCTTCCATATTACAATCCGAAACACCGAGATATTTTATAATGCTTTTCAAATTAGTTAAATATTCATATGCTTCATACGGAGACGTCATATCAGGTTCCGAAACTATTTCAAGTAAAGGTGTTCCGGTTCTGTTCAGATCAACTTGAGTGTATCCGCTTGAAGAATGCAGAAGCTTACCGGCATCTTCTTCCATATGAGCTCTAGTTATGCCTATTATTTTCTTTGTGCCGTCTTCAAGGTCAATTTCAATTTTGCCGTTAAAAGCTAGCGGCATATCGAACTGGCTTATCTGATAATTTTTAGGCAAGTCAGGATAATAATAATTTTTGCGGTCAAATTTCATTATATTCTGCACTTCACATTCAAGTGCACAAGCTATGCTTATCGAATGTTCCAATGCTTTTTTATTAAATACCGGCAGAGATCCTGGCATACCTAAACAAACCGGACAAACGTTTGTGTTCGGGGCAGCTCCGAATTTATTTGGACATGAACAGAATATTTTAGTTGCAGTATCCAACTGAACATGTACTTCTAATCCTATAACTGTTTCGTATTTCATATTTTTATATCGCGCTTCCTACGCGTAATAGCATTTCTTCGTCGAAAGCTTTGGCCATTAGCTGTAAGCCTACCGGTAATTTTTTTGAGTCTTTTCCGCACGGCACTGACATTGCCGGGATACCCGCAAGATTTGCCGGGATCGTAAAGATATCGGCTAAATACATTTGCAGGGGGTCTTCGACTTTTTCACCTATTTTGAAAGCAGTCGTCGGCGTTGTCGGTGTAAGTATACAGTCGCATGTTTCAAAAGCTTTTTTAAAATCATCGGCAATTTTTGTTCTGACTTTTTGAGCCTTCAAATAAAAAGCATCATAGTATCCGCTTGAAAGTGAGTATGTACCAAGTAGGACTCTTCTTTTAACTTCGGCGCCGAAACCTTCATTTCTACTTTCTTTATACATCTCAATAATATTAGCCGCTTTTGAACTGCGCCTGCCGTAATGAACTCCTTCGTAACGAGCAAGATTACTGCTTGCCTCAGCCGGCCCTATAATGTAATAACAGCTGACTGCATATTTTGTATGCGGCAAAGAAATCTCAATGAACTCAGCGCCTTTTGCTTTTAATTTTGATTTAGCTTCTTCGATGCGCGCAATAATATCTTTTTCAATTCCATCGATAAAATATTCTTTAGGCAAACCTATCTTTAACCCTTTTATATCTTTACCGACACTATCTTTATATTTCGGCACATCAATATTAACTGAAGTAGAATCTTTAGGATCGTATCCCGCAATGACCTCTAATAGTTCTGCACAATCAAGCATGTTATTAGAAAATGTGCCTATCTGATCTAGACTTGAAGCAAAAGCAATAAGACCGTACCTAGACACCCTTCCATAGGTCGGTTTCAATCCAATAACACCGCACATAGCAGCAGGCTGTCTTATCGACCCGCCGGTATCACTTCCTATCGCAAGCGGAACTTCACCGGAAGCAACGCTTGCTGCCGAACCTCCGCTTGATCCTCCCGGTATACGTTCTAGATCATGCGGATTTTTTGTAGGACCGTAACAAGAAGTTTCACAGCTTGAACCAAAAGCGAACTCATCCATATTGGCCCTAGGAACTATAAGAGCATCAGCCTTTTTCAGTTTTTCAATAACAGTCGCATTGTATGGCGGTTTAAATCCTTCCAAAACTTTAGAAGCACAAGTAGTAAGTACCCCTTTAATGCAGATATTATCTTTAACCGCAACAGGAACACCGCTAAGAACACCTTGAGACTGAATTTCAAGTGCTCTTGTTTTTATGTACTCGGATTCTATAGAACAGAAAGCATGAATATCTTTATCGATTTTAACGATACGCTCAACAACATCAGCAGCAACCGGCTTCACACCTTTAGTTTTAATCTCTAATCTATATTCATCGATTGTTTTCATTTATGACCTATTTGAATTCTTATATAACTTGAGGAACTTTAAAAAAACCATCGCCTTTATCCGGCGCGTTTTCAAGCGCTTCTTCATTTGATAAACATTCATGTACAATATCTTCCCGAAAAACATCTTTCATCGAAGGAAGCACATGCGAGGTCGGCTGAATGCCTGTAATATCAACCTCATCCAACTGAGCGATATACTCCAAAATCGGCGCCAGCTGTTTCTGAAACAGCTTTATATCTTCAGAGGACAAAGACAACCTAGCCAAATTAGCCACAGCAGCGACAGTATCTTCGGATATATTGTGATTATTATTTTTCATGTTCATTAAAGTAGCATACGCTTTGGCAAATGTCAACTTAACTAGGCCGATATGAGCGCCGCCGTCACGGCATAATATTCCGGTTTATCCCATATGGCAGCAGGCAGAAGCGAAATGTTGTATTTGATAACAGCGGTCAGTTTGCCTTTAACTATAGCTTCTATCAAGGATGAACTATTATCGTTTTCTTCATCTCCTCTCGCGTCAAGAAAAAACTTGAGAAGTTTGTAAACAGAGCTTTCTTCCATAACATCTTCTTCCGTAATTCTTCTGGCGGCGAGCATCATCGCGTACAAACCGAACCTGATATCACGCCGCCTGTCAGCATCGGTTATTTCATTAAATCTTTCGGTATCCGCTCTTATGATCCTTATCCCGTGAGCGGCATTTTCTATGCGCAATATATCTTCCGGCGGCATTTCGCCCGAAACCGCGACGATCACATGCCTGTATGCTTCCTGATCGCTAGAGCGTCCGAAGATAGTTCCCAAATGCGCGATAATGTTATCCGCGTTCTCGGTGTCGGCCGTTTCTATTTCAAACCTGTCTCCGGCACATATGTATTTACCGTCAGCAAGTCTATATCCTCTTACATCCGATTCTTTCTCCTTCTCATTCCGGTACATAGCACCGTCGACCATAAGTGTATAACGTCCGTCATGGATATTTGTCGGTATCGAAAGACCTGCCGATACGGCTGTTTTTATCAGTAAGTCCGTATCCGCGTCAACATGGGAGTTTCCTTGCGCTCTGACATTAGCCATCATCCTTTGAATAAGCCCGGACCTGATCACTCTTGTGACCGCGCGGACGTTCTGATAAAAAACGGCGTCTTTATTTAATTGCTCGATCGCGTCTTTATCTTTTCCGTCTGTCAATTCCGCCGGAATATCATATCTGTTATATTCCTCGACAAGTTTTCTTATTTCATTCTGCGCCAAATCCCATTCTTTTTTCTGTGCCTTAGTTTGTGAATAGGAAGGAATACCGTCCCGTCTTTTCAATGCTTCATGGATCTTCGCGTCAAGCGTATCAAAGCGCTCCATTTGAGCGGCAAAAACTTTTTCGGCAACTTCTATAACATCTGGTCTGTCAACTTCCGCGGTTATATCCTTGAAAGCGAGGTACGATGAGGCGGAGGCAAGCATTTTAACCTCCCGGGCTGTCAGGTTATCCGAATTAATCCTAATTTCTCCCTGTGTCTTTTTCGGAAAGTTTGATATATTTCTCGTGCTCAGTAAGTTTTTCTCAAGTCCGCCTCTTTCAGTCTCGCGGCTTATCTCTTTTTCAAGCTGTATTATTTCGTAGAACAATGCGATATCCCTTTCATTAAAACCTAAAGACGCGGCGGTTTTTTTGAGTGTATCTTCAAGAAGGTACCAATCTCCGCTGTGATCCCTAGCCGAAGACATTTCGATACCAAAAATAGCGATATATAGCATCGAAGGGCTGATATCCGTTACTTCCCCCGACTTAATGTCACGTTCGGCCGATTCGGCCATAGCGAAAGCGTGATCAAGCGCGGTGAGTTTAACGCGCTCGTCTCCGATCCGCATTTCTCTTCTCTCTTTGAATCTTACCGCGTCAAGACCCGGCAATACATATTTCAATAGTCCCGCGCCTTCCATCACCCTAAAAAAGAGAGTAAAATTAAAATTACTTTCCCGGGAAAGACCTTTATTCAATAGCTTTCTGAAATATGCTCTTAATTCCGAACTTTGGGCTGTCTCGTCCAATAGCTCCGGAGAAACAGCGTCAAGATACGCGGCAAGCCCGAGAAGATCATTTTCATCGAATATTTTTTTTATTATCGTTGCCATTACTGTTTGTACAGTTTCTCCCGATATTTCGGTCCTTTCATACGGAGGCATATTAAGCTTTCGCCCCAATTTTTTTGAAATAAATGAAATGGTCGGAACAGCCGATATATCCGCTATATTGACGAGCGGGTCATTTTCGATAAAAAACTCAAGAGACCCGTATACTTTTTCGTAGTAATCTTTTGTCAATGCCGCTTTGCCTCCGTCCGGCCTGAGATCCGTGAGCGCGGAACGGACATCAGCGAGTATTCTTTCTTCTTCACCTGTCCGATCTCGGCTTAATGTCAGCCCTTGCGCTTCCTTTACAGCTTTTAATATCCTGTCTTCAGCAGCTGTTTCTACCGACTGATACTCCATAAATTCTTTAATGACCAAAGCCGCGCTTTTCTTTTCGAGAAGAATACCTCGTTTATAAGAATATGACGGCATAGGCTCAGCCATTTTCACCGCAAGGGATACGAATCTGTCAACATTCGATATCTTTCCCGCCAGTGCATAATCTATTTCCCAGACTATTGTCCTTCCCGCGGCAAGACCCGTGTCTTCATTGCCGTTGCTCCTTCTACCGGCGAACTCGCCGCCTTTCCACCCGTAATGTACAACCGCGGTTGTTATAGCTCGCGTCGTATAAAGCGCGTTGACATTATCCTTTTCGCGCGTGCCTCGATAGCCCGTATCCGTTATTGAAAGTTTCGGAACAATAACTTTTTTGAGTTCGCGCGTATCACAGTTCATCTCTCTGATAATTCCGTATATCTCCGCCTCGCTAAGGGTTATCCCGCCGTCTTTAAGCATTCCCTCGATCTCAGAGATCGTGACAGGAAGTATTTCATCCGTAAATTTGCCCAAAAGCGGAGGGAAATATCCGTCGGCCAGGAACATTTCATGTCTCTTCACGGTATCTGAATAATACGATACAATTCGGTTAAACTGATTATCAATATACGCCCGCACAGTATTATTGGGCTGTAATGCTAGAAGCCCTTTACCGCAAAGAGTTATGAAAACCTTACGCTCAGCAAGGAGCATTCGGATCGCCTCTATATTTCCAGAATTAGCTTTATCTATAACGTATTCCCTGAACAAGTCGTTCTCCTTCACGGAATCGCCTATCTCCTTAAATATGCCGTCCTGAAGATTATCCATAGCGGCGGTGTACACCTGAAGAGCCTTTTCAAAATATACGGGATCGGAGGAAAGTGAGTCGCCCATAGAGCGCAGAACCTTAGCATACATCGCATAATTCATCCAGTTGTCGTTCTCTATCTCTTCAAAGAAGAAACCGCTGTAAACAGCCGGGTCCTCGCCGTTCAGAACACAAAAAGTTGATAGCAGTTTTTTCAGCGATTTCTGTGACTGAACGGTATCCATTAACGCGACAAGCTGAGAAATTAAATACGACCTCACAGTCTCATCTTTGACGATCTTGAAATTGTCAGGGCGAAAGGACTTATCGAAGAACATGCTTTCGAATTCAGGGGAATAACACTTTTTGAACGCTTCGGCGTCGAGGCTGACGGCAAGAATATCCACAAGTCTGAAAAGCGATAAATTCCTGTCTTCCGCGCCGCCTTTCATAGCCGCCTCTACAAGCGGTCCGGTACCGTGTTCACGCAACATCTCTATTATCCCGATATTCCCTTTCTCGAGAAGTTCCACAGAAACAAACCGGGCGAAATGCGCGTAAGCATCTTTGTTCACCGCGATAAGATCAGTAAAAAACTTTACGGCTTTTTCTCCGCCGATATACATAAGAATACTCATAAGGTCAGTTTGACGAAGATACAAGCTGAACAATAAAGCATTATCCGCGCCATTTTTACCGGCTTTTTTATATCCGTCGCGCTCCTTTTCGTATTTTCTGACCACATCGTCAAATATATCGCTACCTCCGACGTCCGCTATGGCTCGGGAGATCCCTTTCATAGTGCTGTTAAGGCCATTTTCGTCTTCGACAATCCCGAAAAGCCCGGAAAGAACCGCTTCCTTATCGCGCAGGGCCATATCTTTAATGAGGGCGATATCGTCGTCTTTGAGCTGTCCGTAATTCAATTCCGCTAGGAATTTTACCATCCGCGCGACTGATGCCGCTTCAATCTTCACATCTTTACGGGCTACCTCGCGTATTATTTCGAAATCCATTTTCATTAATTCCCGCATTTTATCTTCAGCGCGAAACTCCCTATTTTCATGCCCCATTACCCCCAGCAAATGTTCCGTGTAGGCTCTCGCTTCAGGAAATACAGAGTTATACGCGGTTATAACCACAAGCGCCGTATTTATAATATAATGATCGCCTTCTTCTCTCGCCCGAAAATATTTTCCTTTGTCCTTCAGAAACCTATTTCT
>JADGBB010000089.1 GCA_015231715.1 Candidatus Omnitrophota bacterium | reverse complement strand
ATATGGTTAGAGATAAGAAAAAAATATTTAATCTGATCTCAGCCTCTTTAACCAGAAAAAGTGTCAGAGTTGTTTTGCTGGAAAAAGACGGCGCCAGTTTTGATGATCTGCTTAAAAAACTTCCATCGATCGATCCGTATAACATTATGCCTGATTTTGCTAAGACAATTATTTCAGGTTCCTCGGGAACGACCGGCGGGACCTATACCGAAGGGTCAACTACAGTTACTATCGATCCAAATACCGGTAATTATACCGTAACAGAAAACGGAGCGACATGGGAAGGTGAGGTTTCTAAATTTAAGGGTGACAGTAAAACTATAACTTTCTCTTTAGATATAACCGGAGCGTATAACACCCTGCATGAATTATTGGGAAGAATAGGAGAAAGACTCTCGCCTGATAAATCAAAAAAATGGTTTAAAGTTCTTGCGGATATGAGAGCCAGTAATGTGCTGATATTTCCGGCAATTTCAGATACGGTTGTTAAAGATAATACCGGCAAAGTAGTATTTAGTGAAAGAGGGTTTTTCCTTGACGGCAGCGTGAATTATTCAGTTATGCCGACGTTATTTGAGGGCGAGGATGTCGCGAGTGTTGAAGTAAGACTTATTCCGCAAGATTCATGGCTGCCTCAGGCTACAAACACAAGTGCCGCTGTTGAATCTGATTTTAACGATGATATGCAGGGCCATCCCGACAAGAAAAAGATGGATCTCACGGTAGGACAGGAAGCATGGGCTATCGGAGAGGTAATAGCACGTCAGGGTATATATTTAGGTATAGCATTAGGAAGAACAAGTGTTGTAGGGATTGATCCGATGTCGGGGGTAGCCAATATTTTAACTCAACAGGGCGGGAAGCCTGTAGTTGATATAGCATTTGAGGCGCCGCGACAATGGCGAACACTTCAGGCGATGCATGATCAATTGTCCCCAAGCGATGTAACTTTAGAAAAACCGCTGTCATTAGTTGATGCTTCTAATAGAACATATGTGGCTGCCGCTAACATGTTTGGTATTGAACAAAGTTCTATTTTGACAAATGTAGCCGTTAAAGCCAGTGTCAATGTTAGAGGCATGGTGATCAATGAGCATGAAAATTGGTGCAGCAGAATATCTAATACATTAGACGCTTTAGGAACACGTGATGACTATACAAACAAACTGCAGAAAGTCTACATGGAAGTATATAAAGAAAAAATGTCTCCCGAACAAGTAGAAAGTATGCTGACCAGACAGGACATACTAATGGATATGTTGGGAGGAGGACAGTTAAGTGTTAATGAAATCGGCTTTGTTATGGCAAGTGTACATCGCGGAGAAAAAGATACTGATTTTGCTCTGAGCATTTTGGATCTTTTTAAAAAAGACGATAAATATGCTACCCAAATAAAAACATACGAGTATGGAGTTTACAACGTTTCTATCATGGGCGATATATACGGCGGGAAAAAATATTTAACATACAATACAACGGACGGATCTTTCTCTATAACAGAACCAAAATATACAAGAGTTAACGGTGAAATAAAAGTTATAGGATATTTGGAACGAACCATATATCCCGCCGGGAAAGAATATCCTGATGGCGGCAAAAAAACGGTTTTTTCTCTTCCTGATAATTCTGAAATACATGTATATACAGATGCCTCTAAAACATTTAAAGAAGGTAGCGGCAAAGGCGAGATTGCCAGACATTACAACATTATAACACGCAGCGATAAAGAGCTGCCTACATATTCAGCGCCTATGGGTATCATGCGTTCGATAGGACATCGTCTGGCAGGACCGTTCAGATCAATTTGGAATGTCGGTAAATATTCGGCGGGCAAAGTTGGGGAATGGATAAACGGCGATAAGACTTCTGTTGCGTATCAAAATAAACAGTCTTTCTGGCAGTACAATACGGAAAGCGGTAAAAAATCAGTTGTCGGAGAAAATCAAATAACCGCGGTTATTACACAAAAAAACAGCGAAGGGAAAAAAATAGAAATACTTGCGGATACTTATTACGGACAATTGGACTATGTCGGCGGTGTCGCAACGAATGTAGGCTACGCTATTACTTATACAAATGAGGCAGTCAGCTATAACGGCATGGGCATGTATACAGGTATACAATCTAGTGTCGATAAGAATGGAAATTATGTAATGGGTAATATTCAAGGTAAGTGGACGGATGTACCAATAGACACAAAACAAGATGGAACAGTTCAGTATCGAAGAGAATTTGATTCAAAAATATGGGGGAACGACAGCGAACATTATGACAGAGATATAACATCCGTAAGTGTTAATGGAACAAACGCGCTTGTCATAACGAATATTCCGGAAGAGTTTTTACCGAATTTGGCGCCATCATGGACAAATAGCTGGAGCGGAAAAACTCGTATCATTAAAACTACACGAAACAAAAATAATGAAATAGATTCTGAGGAGCTTGAAATATCAAGGGTAACGGATCTAGGTCCTGATCCGATAGTGACATTTATTTTTAGGGGCGGAATTAAAGACGGCGAACAAAAAGTTGATGTGTCTATCGGCCGAAACAAAGATACTGCCACTAGCGGAAAAGTGACCGTAAATGTTGAAACCGATAAAGACGGAAAAAAACAGTACACTTTGACCGGTTTTGAGGCTGAAGAATTTTACCAGACAATAGGAATAAAAGATCTTTACAAACAGTTAAAGCAAAAAGCCTGGATAAATAAAACAGGAGATAGTTATGCTCTGAATATCCCCGGTATTAAAGATGTTGTTATTGCCCCGAACGACGTATTTCAGGTTATAGATAAAAAAGACGGAACTAGAGCATACTCTATAAAGTCGTTAAATAACGAGGAAAAAGTTATCATCTCCAATTATACTAATGATGAAGGCGAAAAAATGTTTTCAGTAAGAGTAACAGAAGAAGGCAAAGAAATTAAAGATAGCACTGCGTATCATTACACAGGAACATTTGATCCTAAAGCTAAAGAATTTGGCGGAACATATAATTCTCAAAATCGCAACCGGTAACTTTTCTGGTCAATGTAAAATCACCGGATAAAACCTCGTTAACAAGATCTTCATTCCCTTTCAAAAGAGCCATTGCTCGTTCTCTTGCAAATATTTTTTTCACATTTTCTATACTTAGCAGTTTAACTATATCTTCGTTTGTATGTCCTGCCGGGATTTTTA
>JADGBB010000088.1 GCA_015231715.1 Candidatus Omnitrophota bacterium | reverse complement strand
AGAGCCTGAAAAAAACATCAAATTAGAAAACAACATAATATCCGTCAGTATCCCGATAGAAAAGATCAAGGAATAAAATTTATGGCATTGTGCAAGCTTGGAGTTAACATAGACCATATAGCTACGGTTAGAGAGGCCAGAAAAACATTTGAACCTGATCCGGTTCTAGCGGCACTTATGGCGGAAGAAGCCGGCTGTGACGGGATAGTCTGCCACTTGCGTAAAGACAGACGCCATATAAATGATAAGGATCTACAAAATTTAAAAAAAGCTGTTACAACCCGTCTTAATCTTGAAATGTCAATAGATCCCGAAATAGTAGAAATAGCCTGCCGTACAAGATCTCATCAAGCAACTATAGTTCCTGAAAACCGCCAGGAAATAACCACAGAAGGCGGTTTGGACGTAATATCGCAATTAAATAAAATTACTGAAGTAGTTGAAAGGCTTAAAGGCGAAGGGATACTTACCAGTCTTTTCATAGATCCCACAAAAGAGCAGATCATAGCGTCAAAAAAAACCGGCTGTGAAATGATCGAGTTTCATACCGGAGTTTATGCCGAAATATTTAATTCAGGCAAAGATTATTTTGAGGAGCTTGAAAATTTAAAGTATATGACACAGTTTGCTATTTCAGAAGGTTTGGTTGCATGTGCCGGTCACGGCCTGAACTACAGCAATGTAACGCATGTAGCGGAAATAGAGAATATGCACGAACTTAATATTGGACATTCAATAATATCAAGGGCACTGTTTGTGGGTATAAAAGAAGCTGTTAGAGAAATGCGCGGCCTTATGGGGATACTATAATGATTTACGGCATAGGCATTGATATTGTTGATATTGACAGATTCAGGAAAGCTTATGCTAAAATAGGCGACAGTTTTTTGAAAAAGATTTTTACTGACAGAGAATTATCTTTTTCTGAAAATAAAAAAAATCGTCTTGAACATTTGTCCGGTAAATTCGCCGCAAAAGAAGCCGTAAAGAAATCGCTGCCTGAAGGCGCGCGTATCGGCCTTGCATGGTACGAGATCGAAATACTTAACGGCGCTGACGGTAAGCCCTATGTTGAACTTCACGGCGAAGCTGAAAAAATCAAACAGGAAAATAATATTAAAACTGTTTTTGTAAGTATATCACATGCGGCGGAAACTGCGGTCGCTAACGCAATTGCGGAGGGGTAACAATGGCACGTAAACACATAGATAAAATACCTTCAAGAAGAGAAAATTCTCATAAAGGAGATTTCGGTCATGTGCTCGTTATTGCCGGCTCATTCGGTATGACAGGAGCTGCCTGTCTTTGTTCAAGGGCGGCTTTAAGGTCAGGCGCAGGATTAGTTACTTGTGCAGTAAGAGAATCACTTAGCCCAATATTGGAAATGAAACTTACCGAAGTTATGACTCTGCCTATCCCTGAAAATAAACGAGGGCAGCTTGACCGCATATCAGCAAAAAAAGTTTTGGATTTTGCTCAAAAATGTGAGGTTGTCGCGATCGGCCCGGGACTAGGCTTAAATTCTGATACTAAAAAATTTGTACAGGAAATATTAAAAAAAGTAAATGCCCCTGTAGTCATTGATGCAGATGCTATCAATGCTTTAGACGGCAAGCTTTCATTGATACAAAAAAGAAAACATTTAACCGTTATAACTCCTCATCCGGGTGAAATGGCAAATCTAATAAAAAAAGAAATTTCATATATTGAATTACAACGCGTAGAAGTAGCTAAAAAAGTAGCTTTAGAATCAGGCGCATTAGTCTGCCTCAAAGGACATAACACAGTAGTGGCTTCAAGCGACGGTCAAGTGTATGTTAATGATACTGGCAACTCCGGCATGGCTACAGCCGGCGCTGGTGACGTATTGACCGGCATCATTGCTTCGTTCATAGGACAGGGCATAGACGGTTTCGGTTCATGCGTATCGGCCGTTTATCTCCACGGTTTAGCAGGCGACTTAGGAGCCGCTGAAATAGGCCCTTTCAGCCTTATAGCTTCAGACTTAATAGAATACCTCCCCAAGGCTTTTCAAAAAGCGGGAATAGTTTGACAAAGAAAACTTTTTAAGTATAATACTCTAATTGATCGGGCCGGCGTAACTCAGTTGGTAGAGTAGCTGATTTGTAATCAGCCTGTCGGGGGTTCGAATCCCTCCGCCGGCTCCATTAATTAAGGGTTCATTTGTTCTTTTGTAAATTTTGTTTTCACAAATGACTGTATCCGGCTGCGGGGATCCTGCGCTGCCATTGGCAGCTTGTTTTCCCTCTGTTGTATCTAATTAAACCTTACACAAAACTTTTAACTTACTTTAATTTTAGGCTTAATTGATAATTTGATCTTTGTGAAAAATATTTTTTTGGGGAGATAGCAAAGCGGCCAAATGCAACAGACTGTAAATCTGTCGTCTCAGACTTCGAAGGTTCGAATCCTTCTCTCCCCACCATTTAAATAACGCCCGTCGCAAACTCAATGTTGACGGGCGTTTTCTTTTATGGTATACTTTCTTCCTGACTTCCGCAATGGGACACCCAAATCACATGGCTACTTATGAATGACATTGTAGAGGACCTGTTGTTCTTGATCCATTTTTAAAAGGATTTTTTTGAATTCCAATGTTTTGGGGGCTTTATATTCCAATTCATACATATTGTGTGTCAATTCTGAAGCTCTTTTGGGGCTAAATCCAACTTTATATTTGTAAAGGAGTCTTTCTAGTTCCTTGTAGATCGTATATGCTACAAATGCAACACAAATATGTGCTTCGATACGTTTCCTTAGATAATGATGAATCGGACGTATTTTAAGATCTGTTTTGGATATTCTAAAAGCTTTTTCTATTTGCCACAAATGTCGGTAATTATCTACTATCTTTTTTGCCGGTAATTTAGTGTTGGTTATGTATCCTTTTAAGCCATCCCAAAGAATGTCTTGTTGTATTTTTTCTTCGTCTAGTTCAACTTCAATTCTGCCCTTAAGCTTAAGGAATTTGTTATATCCACGATTATTAATGCTGTCTTTTGTTAATCTGCCGCTCTTGATTCTTTTTCGTAACTTTTTTAAGCCACGTTCTCTATTGTAAAGATCTTTCTTTTTGCGACTAGCTGAACATGTAACAATTAGCCTTGTACCGTCAGATTTTTCAATGATAAAACTTTCTTGATCTTTTATGGCCGCGGCTTTTTCTAATAGCTCCTTCTTTACGTCAT
>JADGBB010000087.1 GCA_015231715.1 Candidatus Omnitrophota bacterium | reverse complement strand
GCCTTCTTCATATTCTACCGGAATATGTCTGAACCCGTTTTGTCTCATAATTGCAAATGCCTTTGCAACGTTTGTCTCGGGAGTTACACATACAGGCGAAAGTGTCATATATTCTCTAATTTGCAAAGTATAAGGATCTAATCCCTGGGAAATTATTTTTTGAACAAGATCTCTTTCAGAAAAAACACCTATAATTTTATTATCTTCTAAAACCACAACTATGCCTATATCTTTTTGTGCCATTCTATGTATGGCTTCGCTTATCAATGTTTCGGGAGTTACAGTAACTGCGGGGGAGGTCATTATCTCTTTAACTTTTGTTTCAAAAAACCCCTGATTCATGATGCACCCCCATCGTTAAGCTTTTTCTCAAGCTCCGCTTTTTCAAGCTTCAGCTTTTGAATTTCTGTTTCATACTGATTCTCTATAGCGTCAATATGTACAATACGCCTAAACTCATTGAATTCAGGCTGTCCCGTGGTCTTAGCCAGAAGTTCAAGATTTTCTTTGTATTTGTTATCAAGCTCCTTAAGCTTTGATTCGATCTTATTCTTTAGGTCATTATCAAAGTTCTCCACGTTCTCGTTTTCCGGCTTAGCATTATCAATAACACTTCTCAATGTTTTTATCTCTCTATCTTTAGAAACTATCATTTCACCTACTTGCTTGAGATGTTCTGTATATGAATTATACCCTTTATCATATTCTTCTTTCTTTTTCGCAAGTTCCGCTTTAACCAGATCTAGTTCTTCTTTGCTTGATGAGTCTTGGGCCTTTGCTTTTAGTTCTGCTTCAAGCTCTCCCAAGCGCCATTTTAGCTTATCAATTTCTTCCTGCTTAGCCGACACCGCACCACTCGCTTGTTTCAAGTGTTCTGTATAGTCATTGTATCCTTTATTGTATTCTTCTTTATTTTTAGCTAGTTCTGATTTAAGCGAATTAATTTCTTCAAAGCTTGAAGTATTTTCGGCTTTTATTTTTAGTTCTGCCTCAAGTTCACCCATGCGCCATTTCAATTTATCTATCTCTTCCTGCTTAGTAGTTACTACGCCACTAACTTGTTTCAAATGTTCAGTATAATCATTGTAACCTTTAATATATTCTTCTTTCTTTTTCGTTAGTTCTGCTTTAAGCGCATTTATTTCATCTAAGCTTTTGGTGTCTTCCGATCTTGTTTTTAGTTCTGCTTCAAGCTCTCCCATGCGCCATTTCAGTTTATCAATCTCTTCCTGCTTTGCCGACACTGAACCTCTCACTTGTTTCAAGTGTTGGGTATATTCGTTGTATCCTTTATTATATTCTTCTTTCTTTTTAGTAAGTTCCGCTTTAAGCGAATTAATTTCTTCAGCGCTTGAAGTATTTTCGCTTTTTGTTTTTAGTTCTGCCTCTAGTTCCCCCATGCGCCATTTTAGTTTATCAATCTCTTCCTGTTTAGCTGCGACGGAGGCACTCACTTGCTTAAGTTGTTCCGCATGCTTATTGTCAGCTTTAATAACTTCTTCTTTGACAGTTTTTATTTCGCCTGCTTTCCGATTTAGATCTGTCTCCAATGTTTGGGCGTGGTTTTTCAAAATATTTATTTCTTGGTCTTTTTCTAAAACTTTGTTTTTAAGTCCGCCTATGGTGCTCTCAAGCACATTTATCTCGTTCAGGTTTGATACTGCTGATTTTTCTTCTTTCTTTTGCTGCAGTTCTTTTTCTTTTGCTGCCAAACTTTTTAAAAGTTCATCCACTTTATTCTGCAAATTAGCCGTGTTTTCATTTTCTAAGCTAGATACCTTTTCTTTTTTCTTTATTCTTTCAACCTCAAGAATAAGTTTATTTATTTCCGGCTGTTTCTCGCTGATCTGGCGGTCTTTATCGGCTAGGTCTTTTTGAAGTTTAATAACGGTTTCTTCAAGATTGCGTTTTTGCTTTTTTAATTGTTCTGCATCCTTATCCGGATCATCGAGTATTTTATAAAGTTTTTCTGACTGATGCAGTAAATGGTCAAGTTTTTCTTGGTCAATAAGAACATTGTTCCCAAAAAAAACTTTTATCGTGAGAAATACAGCCCATGTAAGAAATATGGTACTGGTAAATATATAAAATCCAAGATCCAAATTCATTATTTCTCCTTTCCTTTTCCCATCATTTTTCGGAGTTTTTCCAGGCTCTTATCGACGCCTTTTGTTTTCTTTTCTTCGATCCCTATATTTTGCATTATCGGATCAATTATATGTTTTAGGGAATATGTCTTTGGACCTTGCGAATATATTCAACAGAGAAACGCAAAGGACAATGCATAAAGGTATATTGAATCCGGCGGAAGCAGAGTCCATACCTATTATTAAAATGATAATTCAATATCTTTTGTGGGAGCCCAGAAAGAAAAACGAGGTCTGCTGTTTTTCAGTTCCTGCTGATCCTATCGACAGAGAACAAGACACTATTTATCATCGCGGTGTAATTGAAAGCATACTTAAAGAAACAGGTTTCACGCCTTTAATAATTGACGAAGCTTATGCTGTTGTCTTGTCTGAAATGGAAGATGTAGATTTTACAGGTATAGGTGTTTCTTGCGGAGGCGGGATGGTGAATGTCTGCCTTGCTTTTAAATCGGTTCCGGTAATGTCTTTTTCAATAACTAGAGGCGGAGACTGGATAGACCAGAGCGCAGCATCAGCTCTTAACATGGCAGTTACAAGAGTGACTACAATAAAGGAACGGGGAATAGATCTAAAAAAACCGCAAGGCAGAGAAGCCGAAGCCATAGCAATATTCTACAGAAATTATATAAGATATTTTTTAGAAAAAATGTCGCAGGTTTTCGGACAAAGCTCAGATAAGCCTGATTTTGCTGATCCTGTAGATATAGTGTTTGCGGGCGGGTCTTCATTGGTAGAAGGGTTTATTGATGTAGTAAAAGAAGAAGCGAAAACAATAAATCTCGGGATACCGGTAGGAAAAATCAGAAGGGCAAATGAGCCGTTTACTAGTGTCGCAAGAGGTTGTCTATTCAATGCTATAAACACATCGGAGGGCTGAGATTCTTCGGCCCTTGCAGGGCCTCAGAATGACGGAGCGGGGGGAGGTTGGGATGGCTAAAAGAGATGAGTTGAAAAAACTTGAGGGAGTTATTGATCTTCGGCTTAAAAAAGCTGAGAGTGTTAATTCTCGTCTTAAAAATATTCTTTGTCATGAAAATCAAAACATCCAAAATATAAACGTTCAGCCTTCAATGCATAAAGAGCAAAGCGGTCAAAATTATTTGACCGAAGACGCATTTAGAGCACAGATGGAAAAATTCATGTCCGGATATTTTGAAACTATGGGAGATAAACTCTCTTCAAAACTTTCCGGAATGTTAAAAGAGTTGGGAAATTTGTCGGGGCCTGTAAGATAGGTAAAATTAAGAGAGATAAACAAGGCCGCTCAAGAAGAAA
>JADGBB010000086.1 GCA_015231715.1 Candidatus Omnitrophota bacterium | reverse complement strand
AAAAACACTATATCATCTGGCGTGATCTCGCCCCATATTTCGTACCATTCTAAGAGGTTTTCTATGTGTTCTATTTTTTTGTTGATCTTGGTTTTTTCTATTTCTAAAGAAGTTATTTTTGTTATAATTTCTTCTGGAGCAAGGATCGATTTGTTCTTTATTTTTTCTTTATCTTTTTCTTTTGCCGTTTCCAGGACACTTATAGCTCTTTTTGCTGAGCTCAGTTCGTTTTCGATCTCTCTGTTCCACTTTACATCTTCTCCGATATTGATATGAACAGCACCGACATTTCGCAAAGCATCAACAAATTGTTGTTTTTTTGTTTCTATAGCCAAAAAAGTTATTTTTTTTATTTTTTGTATCATATCACTTCTGCATGTTGTTTTTTCTCGATTTTTTGTTTTGCGATTTTACCCGTCACAACTTCCGCCGTTCTCATGTCGCCCAGAAATATTTGTATCTTTCTTATATTTTCTTTAGTGTCCGGTATCTTAACTTTTTCAAAAAGGTTCACTCTTTGATTCGTTGTTCTCAATTCTTCGCGTATCAATTCTACTTGTTTTTTTAAAACCTTTATTTTTGTTTGCAAAGATATATATTCTTGTGCGGCTTTTATCCCTTCATCTATCCAAAACGGAGTTAGCACAAGATCATATTGTTTTGTTTCAAAGTTTACTTTTTCAAATATTGGAACATCTATACCGGCAATATTCTCTGTAGTTGTTTGCGTGTCTTTTGTGTCAAAAAATACTTTAAGGTCAATGTCATCTGAAAATACTTTTATCCATTTTTTCAATCCGTTAAAGTGAGCGATCAAATTATTTTCTTCGGTTTCCAAAATGCGCAAGCGCTTGCTCACTTCCATCTGAAGCTGTTGTTTTTTTAGCTGCAGAGTCGGGAGATACTGTCTGTATCGTTTCAATGACTCTTTTTCTTTTTTTAGTTGGTTTTTAGTTAATCTTAGTTTTGCCATGTGCCTCTTGTGAAAATTTATTTTTTTATCCAGAATTTTTCTATTAGTTCTGATCTGAAGCTTGTTTCTTCTGGGCTAAAGCAGTCGCTTAGGATCTTCCAGCCGTTGTCTAGGGCTTCTTCTAGAGGAACGTTTACTGAAAGGTCCATCATGTGCTTTTCAAAAAGGCCGCCGTATTTTAATAACTTTTCGTCCCAGTCGCTCATTCTGAAACCCATTGATCGTTTTTCTTCTGTTTCTCTGTACTCTGCATAAAGCTGTATCATCCCGTCCATTATTGCTCTATGGTCTTCTCTGGTATCTTTATTTACCTGCTGTTTTAGACGGCTCAGCGATCCAAAAGGTTCTATTCTTCCGTTTCTTAAATAAAATTGTCCTTCAGTTATATAGCCTGTATTATCAGGAACCGGATGTGTTACATCATCGCCCGGCATAGTTGTTACAGCTAAAATGGTGATCGATCCGGCTTCTGCGAAATCAACGGCTTTTTCATATCTTGCTGCTAACTGGCTGTACAGATCTCCGGGATAACCTCTGTTGGATGGCACCTGATCCATGGTAATCGCTATTTCTTTGAGCCCGTCGGCATAATTTGTCATATCTGTCAAAAGCACTAATACTTTTTTGCCTTGAAGAGCGAATTTTTCTGCTACTGCCAATGCTAGATCCGGCACCATCTGTCCTTCTACTATCGGATCAGCGGCAGTATGTATGAACATTATTGTTCTTGCCATTGCTCCGCCTTCTTCTAATTCATTTCTGAAATACATGTACTGATCGTACTTTAACCCTATTCCTCCTAAAACAATCATATCAACTTCTGCCTGCAAGGCTATTCTCGATAAAAGCTCATTGTATGGTTCACCTGATATAGAAAATATCGGAAGTTTCTGAGATTCAACAAGTGAATTAAAAATATCGATCATCGGAATATTTGTTCTGATCATATTTTTAGGAATTATCCTGTTCATTGGATTTACGGGTGGTGTGGCTATTTCGATCAAATTATCTGTTATCTCCGGTCCCTTATCCCTGGGGGCACCTGAACCGTTAAATATTCTGCCTAGCATGTTGTCTGAAAAACCGACCTTCATTGCCTGCCCCAAAAATCTTACCTCATCTCCGGTTGACACGCCTTTTGTTCCGGAAAACACCTGCAAATATACCATTTCTCCGTCAAGCTTTATAACCTGTCCCAGAGATTTACCTCTTGCTGTTAATATAATTGCCAGCTCTTCATATGCTATATTTTCAGCTTTTACCGTGATAACATTACCGGCTATACTCAGGATCTTTGTACAAACTTTTCGCATTTTTCTCCCCTTTTATTTACTAAGAAGCTACCTTTTCTTTTTTACTTGTTTCTAATGCTTTATCTATTTCTTTTTCCTCTTTTTTAAATTCTTCTGTTTCCCATTCTTTATAATTCCAATCGATAAATTTATGTCTTAGGTCATAAAAGAAATCTCTTGTTTCTTCCTTTGTTGTAAACTCTAATTTGCTTTTAAGAATTTTTATGATCTTATCAAAAACATATATTTGTCTTTCTTTTTTTGTTGATGCGTCGACTTCATCAAATCCGTTCTGCTGCAGGTATGCACTGTCAAAAAATTCGCTTTTCAAATAAACTATGTAATCATTCAAAGATGTTCCTTCTTCTCCGACAACCTTCATCATTTGATGTACATTTTCTCCTTTAGACAAAATTTCTTTTGCATAAACTCTTTTTTCAGCATCAATAAAGCTTTGGTACTTGCTCCAGCTTTCCAGAGGGTCAACCGATGGAAATTTTCGCGCGTCAGACCTAGAGCGTGATAAGCCGTGAAAAGCACCGACAACTTTTAAAGTGCTCTGAGTTACGGGTTCTTCAAAGTTCCCTCCTGCGGGGCTTACTGTACCTCCGATAGTCAAACTTCCTATCGTTCCGTCATTTAGCTCTACTAATCCGGCTCTTTCATAAAATTGCGCTATTCTGGATTCTAAATATGCGGGATATGCTTCTTCTCCGGGTATCTCTTCAAGTCTTCCTGAAAGTTCTCTCATCGCCTGTGCCCATCTTGATGTTGAGTCCGCTAAAAGCAATATATCTAATCCCATCTGCCTGTAATATTCGGCTAATGTGCAAGCCGTATAAACCGACGATTCTCTTGCTGCAACAGGCATAGATGATGTGTTACAGATAATAATAGTTCTTTCCATTAAGGATTTGCCTGTTCTTGGATCTATGATCTCAGGAAATTCTTTTAATGTTTCTACTACTTCTCCTGCTCTTTCTCCGCAAGCCGCAATAATAACTATATCAACTTCCGCATGCCGGCTTGTGATCTGCTGCAAAACTGTTTTACCTGCGCCAAAAGGACCTGGTATACAATATGTCCCTCCTTTTGCAACAGGAAACATTGTATCTAATATTCTTATTCTTGTAACCATCGGGTCTTTCGGCTGAAGTTTTTCTTTATATGCTTCGATAGGTATCTTTACAGGCAGATGGGATTAGATATATTGCTTTTAGCGGACTCAACATCAAGATGGGCACAGGCGATGAGAGAACTTTCAGGAAGAATTGAAGAGATAC
>JADGBB010000085.1 GCA_015231715.1 Candidatus Omnitrophota bacterium | reverse complement strand
ATGACGTAAAGAAGGAGCTATTAGAAAAAGCCGCGGCCATAAAAGATCAAGAAAGTTTTATCATTGAAAAATCTGACGGTACAAGGCTAATTGTTACATGTTCAGCTAGTCGCAAAAAGAAAGATCTCGCTGCAGTGACCGGGAATAATGTCGTGCTCAAGATCTGGAGCGGGTATGCCGGTTCTGATGAACAAAAACGTCTCATGCAGGAGATAAGGGATATAGTCGCGAGACGCGGGTATACCGTAGATTTCGGCAACATAAGCGATGAGGCGATCTCGGTAAAAGAACTGGTGGATTTTGCCGTTTCATCGGAAGGGAAAAAAGATAACACGGTGACCATAATACCCGCGGACGACCCTTACGCGCGGGAGCATATGAATGAACTTAAAGGATCTAATGTGATCTTCATGGATGTAAAAAAACGCGTATCGGGGGAAACAATGTTCTTCAGGCTGGAAGCTATAATGGCGGCCGGACTGGCATATATAAACAATGACGAACTCATATTCGCTAACCTGTACAGAATCCTGACCGGTGATGACGATACCGCGATATCTTTGGCAATGATAAAATCCGATCCTTTCGTACTGCAATTTATTCTCGACCCGATATCTTTATCCGATGTGGAAATTTTTAGATCTCTGAACGAGAGAATGAGAGAAATGCTGATGGCGGCGTGAAACGGAGAATATCAGACACTGAACTTTATATTCAGTATATCCCCGTCCTGTACAATATATTCTTTACCTTCCAAGCGGAACCGGCCTTTAGCTTTGACTTCTTTTTCTCCGCCGAACTCGATGAGATCGTTGTATGAAAAAGTTTCGGCTCTTATGAAACCTCTTTCAAGATCCGAATGTATTTTACCGGCTGCTTTTTGAGCGGTGAGATCTTTTGATATTGTCCATGCGCGCACTTCATCTTTACCGACTGTAAAAAATGATATTAATCCGAGTGTTGAATATGCCTTTAATATAAAGGAAGAGAGTGACAGTTCTTTTATGCCTATGTCACTAAGAAAATCGGCACGTTCTTCTTCAGGCAGCGTGCGTATTTCCATTTCTATTCGCGCGCTCATGGCCATCGAATTAGGTATTTCATTTAAAAGTTTTATATTTTCTTCAGAATTTATCTCGTCTTCAGAAGTGTTTAAAAGCACCAAATACGGTTTTAATGTAAGGAATTGAAAAGAGCGTATGCTTTTTTCTTCGATATCGGTTAATACCGCATTAGATGCGGGTTCTTCATTTTCAAGTTTTTCCACTATTTTTTGTGTAGCTCTTAACTCGATCTTATCACTTTCAGTTTTATCAGTAACTTTTTGTACCGAAACTTTCAATCTTTCTACGCGTTTTTCAGCTATAGAAAGATCCGACAGTATCAATCCGGTTTTAATTGCTTCAAGATCATTATTTGGATCAATAGCATTAAGAGGGTGCAGGACACTTTCGTTTTTAAAAGACCGAATAACAAAAACAAGAGCATCGGCTTCTCGTGTAGCGGCAACTATCTTAGTATCAGCCGAATCGTTGATACTTCCCGGAATATCAATAAACTCAATATCGGCATAAACAGTCTTGTTAGGTGAATAAAGTTTGGTCAGTTCATCTATTCTGGCATCCGGTACTTTTATAGTAGCGATATTAGCTTCGATCTTACCAAAAGAAGTAATATTTTTATCACTCCCGGTAAGCGCGTTAAAAACAGTACTTTTCCCCGACTGCTCAAGTCCAATAATAGCAAGCTTCATCCCTTCTCCTTAAATAATGAAATTTTTCAAACCACCATACTACCACATTTAACCCCCCGCGTCTATCAATTAGGAATTAATTAGGGACAGGTACTAATTGTTAGTAACTAGATTTTTATGACTTTCTTATTATTAACAATTAGTACCTGTCACTAAATGTTTTTAAATTAACTAAAAAAATTTGACTTTTAAATGGGTGTTAGGTATATTCTATTAAAAGTTAGAAGTTTTAGTTTGAAAATTTAACTGGGTTTTTATATTTAACTTATCAAGAAGAGGTAGGTGTAGAAAATGGGACAAAAGGAAGATATTAAGTTTCTGACTATATTGCCTAATAGTGATAATGAGCACTTGTCTTTAGATATGCTTAATTGCATAAAAAGAAATATCGGAAAAGAAAAAAACATTATTCTTGAAAAACTTGCGATTGAAGAAAATTACAAAAATCAGTTTATAAGTAAATGCGTAAAGTCAGGATTATTAAAGATCGGGGACAATGAAAATGACCAAGTTGTAAATTTTAATTTGGATAAACATTATTTTTTAGGAATTGGGTTCAATGGAAACAAATGTTATTTAACTTTATTGAACATGAAAAACGAATTGATAAAAGAAGATATTTTAGCGTTGGATATTTATGTGAAACCTAAAATGAAGACGGATGAGATAGAATCAATAATAAAAATATTAAAAAAAACGAGTATCGAAAAAAACTTAATAAATACAGTATGCATAGCGGTTTCGGATTACCTGTTAGGAGAAAGCAAAAATTTAGGGCAGATTACTGCGGGAATAAGTAAAATTTTTGGTTTATCAGTAAGAGTTGTTAAACATGCTACAGCCTGTGCATACGCAGACAAAGAAAGCATGAAAAATATTGATACCGAAATTCTATATATGTATTCGGATGTCGGTACGGGTGTGGTATTAAAAAAAGAACTTATTTTCGAAGCAACAAATTCAACAGCAGTAGAAGGCGGAGAATATTTAAGACCATGGAATCAATACAGCATGGTTGCTGCGGCTAAAGATTTTGTTTCAAAAGGAGTAGGTACCGAAATAGTTCATATAGTGGGAGGGAACCTAGAAAAAATAAACACTGAGATAGTTTTGGAAGCAGCTTCAAAGGGCGATGAGCTTTCATGCGATCTTGTAAGAAGATCAGGTTTAGCATTAGGACTAAGGGTTGCATATCTTATAGATCTTTTTAATGTCAAAACGGTTGTTTTTGGCGGGGATATAAAGGAAGGAGAAGCCGTATTTATTGATACGGTGAAAGAAAGTATGGGTAAATTTTTGGATTCCGGATTGATAAAACAGGTGAAGTTGATCCCGGGTGTTTTGGGCAAGGAAGCTTCATCCTTCGGAGCTGCGTCTTTATCTCGTAGACAAATTTTCATGGAGGTGTAAAAGTGGAAAACGAAAACGGTTTAGAAAAAAACTGTAAAATGTGCGGTAAATCTTTTGTTGCAAACAAGTATAGGCCTAATCAGGAAGTATGTTCTTCTTTGGAATGTCAATATCAAAGACAGCTTGAAAATATGAAGGGATGGCGTAAAACTAATCCTAATTATTTCAAATACAAAGAATCACAGGACAAATCCTGGAAGCAGACCTGCCGTGAAAGATCATTGGAATGGCGCAAGAAACATAAGGAATATTTGCAGCTCTATAGAGAAGCGAACAAAGAAAGGCATAGAGTCTATATGCGCGATTACATGAGACAATACAGACAAAAGAAAAAAGAAGATGCAGCGGGGTAAAAATAAATGAGTTCTATGCTAAATAAAAAGCGGTTGTTGAATATATATTTTTATTTTGTTATTTTCTTTTTTGTTTTTATATCTTATGGATCATCCCAAGATGTAGCTACTCAGACTGAAGACAAAAAAGAATGGCTTGAAAAAGTTGA
>JADGBB010000084.1 GCA_015231715.1 Candidatus Omnitrophota bacterium | reverse complement strand
ACGAAAAAGCTTTAAGAGAAAAGAAAAAGCCTGCTCAAGCAGAACCGATCCTTCAAGGTATAACTAAAGCTTCTCTTACAACTGAAAGCTTTATTTCTGCTGCCAGTTTTCAAGAAACAACAAGAGTTCTGACAGAAGCAGCTTCAATGGGAAAAGTAGATAACCTAGTGGGATTGAAGGAAAATATTATTATGGGACATTTGATCCCGGCTGGTACGGGTTTTGATGTTCATAGGCATATTGGTTTGGACAGGGAGATCATAAGAGATATTGTTCAGGACAATATTAAAAAAGAAAAAATAGAAGTTGATGAAGATTAACAAATAATAGGAAAAGGGAAATTATGCCAACAATTAATCAATTAATTAGAAAAAACAGAAAAAAAGTTCAACACAAAAGCAAGTCACCGGCGCTGCAAGGTTGTCCGCAGAAAAGGGGAGTTTGTTTGCAGGTGAGAACTAGAACACCAAAAAAACCTAACTCTGCTTTAAGAAAGATCGCAAGAGTAAGGTTAACTAACAGAATGGAAGTTACAGCTTACATTCCGGGTGAAGGTCATAACCTTCAGGAACACTCTATTGTTACAATAAGAGGCGGAAAAGTAGCTGACCTTCCGGGGGTACGTTATCATATAGTTAGAGGTACTTTAGATGCTTCAGGTGTTGAAGCCAGAAGACGTTCGAGATCGAAATACGGAGCAAAAAGACCTAAAAAACAATAAAACAAGGTAAGGTAAAGGATGAGAAGAAGACGAGCAGAACAAAGAGTAGCCAAGTTAGATCCAAAATACAGAAGTGTATTAATAGGTAAATTTGTTAACATGGTTATGGAAAGAGGGAAAAAATCTACGGCAGAACATATAGTATATGGAGCGCTGGATATTGTAAAAGAAAAAATGAAGGATAAAGATCCATTAGAGGTAATTACCCAGGCTATAGATAATGTAAGACCGCTTCTTGAAGTTAAATCCAGAAGAATCGGGGGAGCGACTTATCAGGTACCGCTAGAAGTTAAACTCGATCGCGGAAGATTTATTGCAATGAGATGGGTTAGAGATTTTGCGAGAAATCAAAAAGGTAAACCTATGGAAGAAAAACTAGCTGCTGAACTTATGAGTGCTTTCAATAGAGAAGGTGCGGCAATGAAAAAAAGAGAAGATACACATAGGATGGCGGAAGCGAACAAGGCGTTCGCGCATTACAAGTGGTAATCGCCCGATAAAATTTAAATAAGGAAAAGAGTAGAAAAAAATGGCAGAAATAAAAAAATATAAAGATATAAGTGATTTAAGAAATATAGGAATTATTGCACATATTGATGCAGGTAAAACAACATTTACCGAACGTATACTTTTTCATACCGGCAGAATTCATAAAATAGGTGAAGTACATGAAGGTACTGCTGTTATGGATTGGATGGAACAAGAACAAGAAAGAGGCATTACAATAACAAGTGCTGTTACGCGTTGCGAGTGGAACGATAACAGAATTAATATTATCGATACTCCGGGACACGTTGATTTTACTATCGAAGTTGAGCGTTCTTTAAAAGTATTAGACGGTACAATTGTAGTTTTTTGTGCAGTCGGTGGAGTGCAACCGCAGACTGAAACTGTATGGAGACAAGCAGATCGTTACGAAGTTCCGAGGATTGCGTTCGTAAATAAAGTAGACCGCATAGGAGCTGATTTTTTTAAAGTAATAATTGACATGCATAAAAAACTAGGTGCTAACGCAACACCAATTCAAATTCCCATAGGAAAAGAATCCGAATTTAGCGGAATCATTGATCTTGTTGAATGTAAAGCTTATAAGTTCAAGGATGAAGGTGATCTTTGTGATTACGTTGTTGAAGAAATCCCTGAAGACATGAAAGATATAACTAGCCATTGGAGACATAACTTAATAGAAAAACTAGCTGATGTTGATGAAGAAATACAGGAAAAATATCTTATGGATGTTGGGATATATCCTGAGGAACTTAAAAAAGCTATAAGAAAAAATACCATAAATAATACATTTATTCCTGTATTATGCGGATCTGCTTTAAAGAACAAAGGTGTAAAGTTTGCACTAAATGCTGTATGTGATTATTTGCCTTCACCTCAGGATGTTAAAATGCCAAAGGGTATAAATACAAATACGGGAGAAGTAATTGAAATCATTTCTGACAGCAGTAAACCTTTATGCGCATATGCTTATAAAATCCAAAATGATCCTTTTGTAGGAACTTTGACTTTTACAAGAATTTATGCAGGAACGATAAACAGCGGAACATATGTTTATAACACAACTACAGAAAAAAAAGAACGTATCGGTCAGATTGTAATGATGCATGCAAACCAAAGAGAAATTATTCAATCTGCTGAAGCCGGACAAATAGTAGGTTTAGTCGGATTGAAGAACACTTCTACTGCACATACTTTATGTGATGCTGAAAATCCTATTACACTTGAAAGAATAAAATATCCGGAACCTGTAATATCTTTATCTATCGAACCTGAAACAAGACAAGACCAAGATAAATTGGGTATGGCTCTTAATAAGCTGGAAGCAGAAGATCCATCATTTAAAGTTAAGTATAATGATGAAACCGGTCAGACAATTATTAGCGGTATGGGAGAACTTCATTTAGAAGTTTTAGTTGAAAGACTTAAAAGAGAATTTGGTGTATCCGCTAAAGTCGGCAGTCCGCAGGTAGCGTACAGAGAAACGATAACAAAAGAAGTTAAAGCTACAGGAAAATTTGTTCAGCAGTCAGGAGGTCATGGTCAATACGGACACGTTGAACTTAGACTAGAACCAGGCGCAACCGGAACAGGAGTTGTTTTTGAACAAGAAGTAAAAGGCGGTACAGTACCGAAAGAATATTATAAATCTATTAACAAAGGTATTATTGAAGCGGCTAAAAGCGGTACTGTTGCTGGTTATCCGGTTACTGATATAAAAGTTATTTTATATGACGGTTCATATCACGAAGTTGATTCTTCAGAGTTTGCGTTCGCTAATGCAGGTTCAATAGGCTTAAGAGCGGGTCTTGCAAAAGGCGGATCAATTTTATTGGAGCCTATTATGAAACTAGAAGTTACAACTCCAGATGAATATTTAGGTGATGTTATTGGCGATATGAATAAAAGAAGGATTAAGGTTGAAAGCATTGAACAGAAAGGAACTACGAAGATTCTGTTGGGTGAGGCACCGTTATCCGGAATGTTTGGTTACGCAACTGCAATAAGAAGCTTGACACAAGGTCGTGCTACGTATACAATGGAGCCGTCTTGTTACAAGGCAGTTCCAAAAGACTTGACCGAGAAGTTAATTCCGGGAGTCTAAATTTTTTTATATAGGGGCGTATTATGGTACGCCCCTACGTAATATTTAAGGAGGAAACAAAATGGCAAAAGCAAAATTTCAGAGAACAAAACCGCATCTCAACATAGGAACGATCGGACATGTAGACCATGGTAAGACATCATTGACAGCAGCGATAACTATGTACCTGGCCAACAAAGGTTTAGCAGAAGTGAGAGCATTTGATACGATCGATAAAGCACCTGAAGAAAGAGAAAGAGGAATAACGATAGCGGTAGCACACGTTGAATATGAAACAGTAAAAAGACATTACGCGCACATCGATTGTCCGGGACATGCTGACTATATCAAGAACATGATC
>JADGBB010000083.1:2163-3690 GCA_015231715.1 Candidatus Omnitrophota bacterium | reverse complement strand
CTACGTTACCCGCGAGCTAATGCGGGTTTTAATAAATTAGCCGCGTCCATAGAACCTTCGGTTTTGCCGGCACCTACAAGTATATGCAATTCATCAATGAACAATATTATTTCACCTTGAGCTTTTTCCACTTCTTGAAGCACTGCTTTAAGCCTTTCCTCAAATTCACCTCTGAATTTTGATCCTGCAACTAGCGCGCCGATATCTAATGTTAAAAGTTTTCGGTTCTTAAGTCCCGTGGGCACGTCTTCGCTCACTATTCTTTTTGCCAAACCTTCTACTATTGCTGTCTTTCCCGTTCCTGCTTCACCTATTAATACAGGATTATTTTTAGTTCGTCTTGAAAGTATCTGTATGATCCTTCTTATCTCATCGTCTCTTCCTATAACAGGATCAAGTTTTCCTTTTCTTGCGAGTTCAGTAAGGTCTTTGGTAAACTTTTCTAAAGATCTGTATTTGTCTTCCGCATTTTCATCCATGGCTCTGTGCGCTCCTCTTATGTCTTTTAATCCGTTTAAAATAATGTCCTTACTCAACCCATACTTATTAAGTAATTTTTTTATTTCATAGCTGTCCGTTGACGTAATGGCTAAAAGCAGATGTTCGCTTGATACAAATTCGTCCTTTAATTTAACGGCTTCTTCTTTCGCGATTTTTAAAATATTCTGCATATCAGCGGAAAGATATACCTGCAGATCTGTCCCTGACGCCCTGACTATATTTTTTAAAATATTTTCCGCTTCATCAATAAAAACAGAAACAGAAACTCCAAGCTTTTGCAGTAAATTAGCCGCTATCCCTTCTTCCTGTTTGACAAGCGCGAACAAAAGATGTTCGGCCCTGACTTCCTGATTACCTCTGTCTTTAGCTGTTACAACCGCTGATTCTATTGCTTCTTGAGCTTTTAATGTAAATTTATCTAATTTCATTATTTATCTTTTCCTAAAATTAAAGCCACTTTTTTCTCTTAAAATATATTATCATACTGCCTGCCATCGTGAGCATAATAGCCCAAGCAAAACAATATCCAAACGGCCAATCAAGTTCCGGCATATTAAATTTTGAAACTTCCGGATTAAAATTCATTCCGTATATGCCGGCAACAAAAGTAATTGGTATAAATATCGTCGCGATGATCGTAAGCACCTTCATTACCTCGTTCATTCTGTTGCTTACGCTTGACATATAAATATCCAATAGTCCTGACACTGTATCCCTGAAAGATTCGATAGTATCTATTACTTGTATCGTATGGTCATAAACATCCCTAAAATACATCAAAGTTTTTTTTGCTACAAGCTGCGATTCTTTCTTTTCAATGCCGTTAATAACTTCACGTAACGGCCAAATAGTTTTTCTCAGAAAAATAATATCTTTTTTAAGACCGTATATAGTTTGTAAAGTCTCGGGTGTGGGATTATTAACAATGGTTCCTTCCATGTCTTCGATCTTTTCAGCAATACTTTCAAGCACAATGAAATAATTGTCAACAATCGCGTCCATAAGAGCATAAGTTAAATAATCCGT
>JADGBB010000083.1:0-2098 GCA_015231715.1 Candidatus Omnitrophota bacterium | reverse complement strand
TTTTTCCTGAAAAGTAATAACAAAATTCTTTCCTAAAATTAAGCTGACCTGTTCCGAAACAATATATTTTTTTTCATTATCGAAATATATCATTTTCAAAACAATAAAAATATAACTGTCGGCATCTTCTATTTTAGGACGTTGCCCCGTATTGACAATATCCTCTAGTGCCAAATGATGAACATCAAACCTTTTGCCGATCTCTTCTATGAGTTCTAGATTCTCTAAGCCGTCAATATTTATCCAAGTTACGGTATCAGTATCTTTATATCTAAAACATTCTTCAAGTTTCTCAGTTTTATTTTCGGTGAACTTATTTTTGTCGTAATCTATAACTGTTATGATTTGTTTATCTTTTCTTTTGTCTCCCACATAAACTAAAGTGCCCGGCGCAAGCCCTACTGTCTTCGATTGCCTTTTCATTAATAACCTCGCCATTCCAGCCCCCCATTTTTTATAAGAGAATTTTAGAATATTTATTATACCATTAAAAAAAATATTTATGCAAATATAGCTCTTGTTTGTAGTGTATGGGTAACCCGTGAACTGACGTCATCCTGAGGAACGAAGTGACGAAGGATCTCAGCTCGACGTTTAAAGAGACGTGAAGGATCTGTGTTACGCAGGGCTGGGGTTCTTCGGCCCTTGCAGGGCCTAAGAATGACGGTGTTTGTCCACGGAATATTGTTCTTATTCTTGTATCAAATTTCTATGTTTGACTACTCTTGCTTGTACCATGTATATAACATCTTCCGCTATATTTGTGGCATGGTCGCAAATTCTTTCAAGGTGGCGCGCTACCAGAATCAATGGCACTGCCCTTGTAACTGTTGAAGGATCTTTGATCATGTACTCATTAACAAGTTCATCTTTGATCGAGTTTTTCAGGGCATCCGCCTGGGGATCAGTCAGAATTATCTCTTTTGCAAGGTTTTCGTCTTTGTTTACAAACGCATCTATCGATCCTTTTAGCATTTTTATGGCCAAATTCGACAGTTTTGGTATATTTATCATAGGCTTAAGGAGAGGCTGATCGCATATTTCCAAAGCACGCTGTGCTATGTTAACAGCTAAATCAGCTATTCTTTCAAGCTCGGCGTTTATTTTCATCCCGGTAGTTATGAACCGGAGGTCTACCGCCATAGGCTGTCGTAGGGCTAAAAGAGAAATAGCATCCTCTTCTATACTATTTTCCATATCGTCTATGCGGTTGTCTCCTTCTATAACTTCTTCGGCAAGACGCCTATCCCTGTTCTTTATCGCTTCAACTGATTTGTAGATCGCTTCCTCTACCAGTGAATCCATTCTTATAAGGTCAGTTTTTAACTTTGTTAGTTCTTCGTCGAAATGTCTTTCCATTTTGGGCCTCCAATATTTTTATCCGTACCTGCCGGTTATATAATCTTCTGTGCGCTTGTCTTTAGGCGCTGTAAATATTTTTTGTGTTTCACTGAACTCAACCATCTCGCCTAGCAGCATGAACCCGGTATCATCAGACACGCGTGCTGCCTGCTGCATATTATGGGTGACTATTATTATCGTGTAGTTTTCCTTTAGTTCACGCATTAATTCCTCGATGCGCGCAGTCGATTGCGGATCTAGCGTAGAACACGGTTCGTCCATAAGCAGGACTTGAGGCCCTACAGCTATTAATCTAGCGATACAAAGCCTCTGTTTTTGTTCCAAAGATAACCTTAATGCCGGCTTATTTAAAACATCTTTCAGCTCATCCCACAATAAGACGCTTTTAAGACATCGTTCTACAACCTCATCCAAATTCTCCCGTTTAAGACCGCCCTCATGTATCCTCTTTCCGAAAACAATGTTTTCATAAACAGTCAACGGAAAAGGGTTCGGCCGCTGGAATACCATCCCTACGTCTTTACGAAGTGTCACCAGATCAGCGCGCGGGCCAAAAATATTTGTGCCGTCAACTAACACCTCACCGGTTACTTTTACCCCATCGATCAGATCGTTCATTCTGTTGAAAACTCTTAGCAGAGTTGATTTTCCGCACCCCGAAGGTCCTATTATCGCTGTGATCTTTTTCTCGCTGAAAGCCGCATTGTCATTTTTCAGCGCATGAAAATCTGTATAC
>JADGBB010000082.1 GCA_015231715.1 Candidatus Omnitrophota bacterium | reverse complement strand
ACATCCCTGACTATCGGGAGTGTGCCGTATTTCATGCTGTATATTTGATTAAGCCCGCAAGGTTCATACATAGACGGCATCAGAAAAAAATCTGATCCTGCTTCTATCAAATGTGCTTTTCTGTTATCAAAACCTATCCATGCGCCTATTCTACCGGGGGCAACTGCCGGAAGATGTCCGAAAAAATCCTCAATATGTTTGTCCCCGCAGCCCAGAAAAACAAACTGCACTGCCATCTCCCTGACAACATCTCTAACAATAGGGACAAGAAGCTGCAGTCCCTTTTGGCTGGTAAATCTGGTTACTATCCCGATAACCGGTGTATTTTCTTCCTCTCTAAGCAAAAACTCTTTCTGCAGTTCTTTTTTACAAGTTTTTTTACCTTTCATTTTTGTAGGATAAAATTTTTCAGGAATAAGATCATCAACCTTGGGGCTCCAATGGTCATAATCAACACCGTTAAGTATTCCGTAAACATCTTCTTTACGCGAAACCAAGTACGGCGCCAGCCCCATCCCGCCTTGCGGAGTAAGTATCTCTTCCGCATAGCTCGGGCTGACTGCATTTATGCTGTCGGCAAAAAATATCCCGCCTTTTAAAAAATGTACTTTCCCCCAGCTTTCAAATTTTGATTCAACGAAATGTTCTTGTCCTAGATCTAAAGAGTCATATTTTTTCCCCGGAAAAACTCCCTGATAAGCTAAATTATGTATAGTAAGAACGCTTGAGGTGTCGGCGAAAAAAGGGTCATGCAAATAATGATTCTTAAGATATGCCGGTATCAACGCTGTCTGCCAATCGTTGACATGCACAACATCAGGTTTAAATTTTATATCTTTAGCTAATTGAAGTGCTGCTTTAGAAAAAAAAGCGAATCTCTCGGCATTATCAAAATATTCCCATTTGCCGTCATCATACAATCCGCTTCTGCCAAAACTATTATCATGTTCAATAAAATAATACTTAACGCTGTCTCTTTCACATGTAAGCACCCGGCACCAAATAGTCTCGCGCCCCATAGGCACGCCCATAGTCCCAAGCGCAACAGTAAACCCATATTTATTAACGTCAATAGCCCAATACCTAGGCAGCACAACCCGAACATCATTCCCCAATAAATTCAAAGCCTTAGGCAGTGACCCTGCAACATCCCCAAGCCCTCCGCTCTTACAAAAAGGAAAACATTCAGAAGTAACAAAAAGAATCTTAGACATATCCCTACATATTAATTCCCAACCCCCAAACTGTCAAGCATCGAGTTACCCCCACCCCCGTCATTCTGAGGCAAAGCCGAAGAATCCCAGCCCCACTCCAACATCGTCATTCTGAGGCAAAGCCGAAGAATCCCTATTATTTCGTTCCATCCTCATTAATAACACACATAAGTACGGAGGAGCCAGATATTCCTTTTTCTGCCACGAGGGTTAAACAACGGCATTTTTCTGCCCTTTTTTGACCCCGCTAACTCATGCATTCTCCAAGCAGCTTCGCTGCTTTTCGAAGCAATCGACAGCGGGATTGGTATTTGTCAAAAAAGAACAGAAAAATACCTATAACCCACAAGTGTCAGAAAAAGGAATATCTGGCTCCTCCTAGCTCGTCTTTGATGGGCTGTGATCCTTCGTCGCTTTGCTCCTCAGGATGACGTAATTTTTTGGTATGTGAACTTTTTTACAAGGACGCGCGGACTTCGGCTTCGGCGTCAAATTTGTCGCGGATATTGTTGTAGTTTACTTTGGCTACGTCTAAAAACAGTTCGCCTGAATTCAATTTTTTCATTATCTCTTTCAGCGTAAGCCCTTGAAAAGCTTCTATATTGCCAATACTATATAACATTATCCCTTTTACAGAATATTCTATGTCGCTCAATCTTGAGTCATTATTATCCTCCGCCCTGGAATATTCACACATACCTAACCCCATTGGCGCTATAAAACCAAGCGTATACCATCCTTTATCCAGATCATCTGTTATATTTTCTTCGGCATTCACAAAACTTCCAGGCACTATTCCGGCAAGTATATTATTTTGTTCTTTCGAAGTTAACTTTCCCAATAAATAGTCATTCAATTCTATTTGACTGACTTTCTTTGCAGCGCTATTATCACTATTAAACAAAACCGTAATTTTTGTTTTTGGATCCAATGCTGTATACGTATATGTTCCGTCACTGTTTTCGTCTTTCTGAAATTGATCTTTATCATTGAAAATTTTATCTGCGATCTCCTCATAATGGGCTGTGCCTTCCAGACTTGCATTGCATAATACAATTCTCACATTTGCATAATCGTTCATAGCTCTTTCTAATTTTCTTTGAGATTCTGTCAGAAATTTACCATCAACTGTCGCCCTAGCGGCAGATGTAGGTATTGCAACTATATTCGGACTGCCAGAACGCACATCATGAGCTAGTTTATAAATAAACTGACTTATGATTTTTATCCTGAATGCCTGTGTTACAGGATCGTTCGGGCCGGACTTTATGCATATATTAAGAACTTCATCCAAAACTTTTTGCGACTTCCCTTCAAAAGCATCTATAACATTCATCATATTTTCTATGCCGTCAAGCCCGTCCAGCATCTCTATAAGTTTTTTCGCCTGTGCTTCTATCTGGTTCGAGGTAATACCTTTACTGCCATTATTCTCTCCCGCTTCACTTATTGTAGGGACACTAGGTGTTTCCCTATTTATAGCTTCTTCCAGGGCTGACCTGCTAATGGATATAATTTCACCTGTCGTCAATTTAACAAGAATATCGGTTTCAGTTACTCTCGACTCCTCTATTTTTTGATCGAAGAAATTTTTCCCATATTTTTCACACAATAATCCCAGCAAAATTGCCTCTGCTTCTTTAGGCTCTCCTGTGCCTGGATATACTTTTGAAAAAAGTTCAGAACTCAAAAAATCTACGGCCTGCATCATGGAGTTTTGGGATAATACTGGTTTTAGCAAATTTTCTAATTCGCTTTCTTCGCCGGATAGAACCGCAAAATATCTGTTCTCGTAATTTTTTTCGTTTACGAATGTCGGCATTATTGAGACATAGGATATATCATTTTCTTTGAGAAGTTTTGATAAGTTTTCCGTGTGAAATCCGCCGGTAATTGCTATCGAAGACATACCTGGTTCTGCGTACTGTATGTTGCGAACAAAAGCTTCATCTCTTTTAAATGAATAGTAAAAAAACTTCAGCATCTTTTCCCTGTAACTATCCAGCTCTTCTATCCCTTCAGGAAGCGTTACTTTATCTTTAATATTTTCTGAAATCCTCGCAAAAAAATCAGTATAATTTCTTACATCAAATTTTTCTTTATTGTTCATGAAGGCTTCATAATCTTCGCGGGTCAATGTAATGCCGAAAAGATTATTAATAGCCACTAGATTTCTTGATAGATCCCCCAGTTCTTTTTGTGATTCATTTTCATAAAGATCTTTTTTTATAGCTTTTTCAAAATCGTCAATTTCTTCCATCAAAACACTTCTATCAACGGTATCGTAAAGACCTACATAAACTAAGTAATTTTTAAGCATAGGATATTCATCAACATTAAGCCCGACTTCTTGCCCTTTCATAATAAGATAGTTGTAATATTCGACCCTTTTAAGCCGCCTTTCCTTATAATCAATGCTGTTTGCGCCAAGCTCCCTTAATTCATTTCGTGATAACTTTTTTTCTAAATTTTCGATGAGCCTTGTTCTTTCAAGATTAGCTTTTTTAAAATCTATTGAGTTTTCCAAAAGAATGGTTTTTCTTAAAAGAAAAATATTATCAAATTTTG
>JADGBB010000081.1 GCA_015231715.1 Candidatus Omnitrophota bacterium | reverse complement strand
ATACAAGCCATGATCCCTGAAGGACCGCCTCCCACTACAACTATCATCATTAACCCTTTTTCTTGACAAAAAGTAGAGGAAAAACAATGTCGCTAACACAGCAAGGCAGCCATACTGACAAGAATAAAAATATGGATATTGAAAAATACTGCATGATCGTAGCTATCCCGCCTACAGCCATTATCATATGAAAAAGCGAAGCCCATGTACTAATGAGAACATGTCCTGCATGAGGAAATTTTGTATTAGTCCAAAAATACCCAATGGCTATACCTAAAAAAGCCGCGGGGTTAATAATATACCATTCTTCAATAAAACCTATATGCGCTTCAGCTTGAGGAAAGTTTAAAAGTTTTTCACCTATAAAAGGTATTAATGAGTCACTTAAAGTAGCGATTCCAATTGACCCCACATAACCGATCAATATCAAAGGAACGATAGAGCATTTTTTTTTATTCCCACCGCATTGATGAACCTTATACATAGCGGTAGTAACAATAGCACTTAAAACAACATGCAGCGGATGGAAAACATAAAATATCTGATGAGCAGTCTCATACTTTATGCCTCTAAAAATGAACATGAAAACAATTCCGGCTATAGCCCCGAAAAATGTAAAAGGCGCGTGATGTTTAAGCTCTTTGATAATATTCTTCATATGAAGTAACGATTATAGCAAAATATAAAAAAAATTGCTATATTTTGAATTCTGTGATAAATTTTAAACTAGTAAATATTAAAAATCTAAATGAAAGGAGCATCGAATGGCTTATGTTATTTCTGACACATGTCTAGGTTGTGGAGCATGTTTACCACAATGTCCGGTAGAAGCTATATCGGAAGGCACACCTTACACAATAGACGCAGGCAAATGCACAGACTGCGGTCTTTGCGCAAGCTGCTGCCCGGTTGAAGCAATCAGCCAAGGCTAATCAAATCGATCTCGGATGGGGTTTGATTCAACCATCGAACCCCATCCATCTCAAAAATTAATATCAAAATCCCAAATTACAAATTACAAACCCCAAATTTAATCATTTCTTTATATTACTAGTAAGCTAGGATGAGACAGTTAGTACTTAAGGTTTTTTAAATAAAAAAAGGGATAGTGCTTTTTATAGCGCTATCCCTTTTCTTATTGTTTCCAGATATATATAATTACATCTTCACAACGTTCACGGCCTGAGGACCTTTGGCACCTTGCTCGATGTCAAATTCTATTTTTTGTCCTTCATTCAAAGTTTTGAAACCTTCGCCCTGTATTGCTTTGTGGTGTACAAAACAATCTTGACTTCCGTCGTCAGGTGTTACAAAACCGTACCCTTTTGATTCATTGAACCATTTTACTGTTCCTGTTGCCATTTCCTTCTACCTCCTGTTAAAAATAAAAATGTAGTAAATGTCGCATCGTAAAAAAAACCACAAGGATGTGTTTCTAACCCTGTGGTCTAAAACTTCTACTCCTCAATTTCCCCATTTACTACTTAAACACTGTAAGTATATACTATTTAATAAACTTGTCAACACTTATTATTTAAAATATATAAAAAATAATTTTATCCGCATTTTGAATATCCGCATCCCCTGCAAACCATGCAACCTTCTATATGCTGAAGTCCTTCTCCGCAATCCGGGCAGACGCCTACTATATTTGAAGATCTTTTCTTAGGTTTTACAGGCGGCATATTAGCTTTTATTTCTTCTATATCATTTTGTTGTTCTGTTTCTGTGCCTTGAGGCTGCACATCAAGTTCTCTATGCACTTTTTGTTCTAATGCTTTAGCAATAGCGTCAGAACATGAGAGCACCTTGCCGCCTTTACCCCAAGCGGGCGCTGGACATCTTATACCTTTGATCTGTTCTATTATGGAATCAACTTCTACTCCGCTTCGTAAGGCCAATGAAACTAATCTTCCGATAGACTCAAGCTGACTCATCGCACAGCCGCCTGCCTTACCCATCTGCATAAAAACTTCGAAAGGCTCGCCGTCACTATCTTCATTTATAGTTACATACAGATTTCCGCATCCTGTATTTACTTTTGTTGTAGTGCCTTTTACGACATTAGGCCTTTCTCTAGGAGCGATATGTTCGGCATGTTTAATTTCTTCAATATTTTCTTTTTTTTCTTTCGCAATATTAAGCACCTGCTCGCCGCGGCTATTATCCCTATATATCGTAAGCCCTTTACATCCAAGCTCATATGCCAGCTTGTATGCTTTTCTTACTTCTTCAATTGTAGCATGTTCGGGGAAATTAATAGTTTTAGAAACAGCATTATCCGTATATTTTTGAAATGCCGCCTGCATTTTTATATGCCATTCAGGAGATATATCGTGTGCAGTAACAAATATCTTTTTAATATCATCCGGTATACCCTCAATATCACCTATCTTTCCTTTTTCGGCAACTTTTTTCATTATATCTTCCGAATCAAAGCCTCTTGCAAAAGCCACACTTTCAAAATAAGGATTAAATTCTGTAAGCTTATCATTGTCCATTACGTTCCTATAATACGCAACAGCGAACAAAGGCTCAACTCCGCTTGAACAATCAGATATTATACTGATCGTACCCGTAGGAGCTATTGTTGTTAATGTCATGTTCCTTAATTTAGGTTTTCCCGGAGAATTATAAATACTTTCATTGAACGCTCCAGGCAATCCTCTTTTCTCTGCAAGCTCAACAGACATAGCAGTTGCCTTTTCATGTATAAAAGACATAACTTTTTCCGCCTGATCCAATCCCTCTTGAGAATTATAAGCTATATCCATTTTTATCAGCATATCCGCAAAGCCCATAACTCCGAGCCCTATCTTTCTGTTGCGTCTTGTTGTTTCTGCTATTTTTGTTAAAGGAAAATTATTGGCATCAATAACATTATCTAAAAAATGAACTCCGCGCCGTGTAACTTCTTCTAGCCTCTCCCAATCTATAGCACCATCCACGACCATTTTCGATAAATTGATCGATCCTAGATTACAGCTTTCATACGGTAATAACGGCTGTTCACCGCAAGGGTTCGTTGCCTCTATCTCACCTTGTGCCGGCGTAGGATTATAACGGTTTATTCTATCCAAAAATACAATTCCCGGTTCTCCGTTTTTATAAGCCATTTCAGTAATGCTGTTAAAAACTTCTTTTGCATTTAAACTTCCGACTTTTTTGCCTGTATGCGGATCGATAGTGTCATAATCTTCACCTGCTTCAGCTTTTTTCATAAATTCTTCCGTCAAACCTATCGATATATTAAAATTAGATATTTCTTTATCTTTAGATTTACAGCCGAGGAACTCAAGAACATCCGGATGATCAACTCTTAGTATTCCCATATTCGCCCCGCGCCTTGTCCCGCCCTGTTTCACAGCTTGTGTTGCCGCGTCAAAAACTTTCATGAACGAAACCGGCCCTGAAGCTACTCCGCCTGTACTTTTTACGGCGCTATTATTTCCTCTCAACCTCGAAAACCTAAACCCCGTACCACCGCCGCTTTTATGAATAAGCGCCGCATTTTTTACAGTCTCAAAAATTGATTCCATAGAATCTTCTATCGGCAAAACAAAACAAGCTGACAATTGCCCCAAAACTCTTCCCGCGTTCATAAGCGTCGGTGAATTAGGCATAAATTCAAATCTAGCCATCATTTCATAAAATTCTTCGGCAAGCTTTTCAACATCAGCATCTTTATCATAACCAAGATCAGGCGCAGCAAGAGTTTTAGCCACTCTAAAAAGCATATCCTCAACGCTTTCAACAGGTAACCCTTCAGAATCCTTTTTCAAATACCTTCTCTCAAGAACCGTACGGGCATTTTCAGTAATATCAACTTTTTGCTTGATCACTTTATCCATAAAACAAACTCCCTTTATTTTTAATGATACCTTGCAAGTATCTTTTAGTCAAAAATATTTCAAATAAA
>JADGBB010000080.1 GCA_015231715.1 Candidatus Omnitrophota bacterium | reverse complement strand
TTTAGGGAATATTGAGAAAAGTATACCCGCATACGGTATTAACATTGATGAACTTATTGCGGACCATAATAGCGCTTTAGAAGCTGTTGAGTTTTTTAATAATGTTATCAGTGTTAAAGCAGGCGATATTATCTCTATCTCGGCCGGAACAAAACATGCTCTTTTAAGCGGGACAGTGCTTGAACCGCAGATACCCGGGACAACTTATAGATTATACGATATAAACGCTTTGGGCAGAGAGGTTCAAACGGATGAAGCTCTTACTGTGATGGATGTTTATTCAGTCGGCTCAAGAATGCTCGAGAATATCTATGAAAATACTGATGAAAACGGTTCTAATGTGACTGTGAATAGATGGCCCGGCGACTTTGAAAATAAAGGTCTTGCGGTGAATTCTATAACAATGAAACCGGGTAAAAATAAAGCCGAAGTGATTCATAAAATAAATACAGGCATAGCGCATTCATTGTCGTTAGTATCAGGTTCAGCATCTATTTATGACGCGAACGGCAACAAAATAGCCGATATGAAAAAAATAGCCGAAATAAATAATGACGGCATAGTAACCGCTCATAACGGTATGTATTTTATACCGGCTGAAGTTAAGAGCTTTGAAATAAGGACCAGTTCTGACGCTGTCGTGGTGGATGTATTCACACCGCAGCCGGCAGAAGATGAGGCAGTTACTTTCAAAACAGGATCAAAAATAGAAGGTGTTGAAAACGCCGCGGAATGGAAAGTTGCGGGAGTTATGAGCGATTTTGGTACATCGCGTGAAATGATCGATACTGTAACAGTTTATGGAAATGTGTTTAGCTTTAAAGAGATCGGATTAAAAGATGATCAAAAAGTTAAGATCATCATTGAGGAAGGTACTCTTCAAATAACAGGTGATCAAACAATTAAAGGTGAAAATACTTTTAATTCTGGAGCTGCGATAGAAGTTGCCTATAAAGACCTTAAAAACATGGAAGTTATAAATATAGGCGAAGGTCCGCTAAAGTTCAATGTTAAATATGATCAGACCAGAAGCGATAAGGCTATGTACGCATCTAATGAAGCACTTAAAAAGAATGCTTCAGCAATAGCTGATCTTCAAAAGGTAATATATATGGGACCTAGTGAAATGTATTCTAAACTCGGAAAAGGTACCAACTATACACTGAAAGAAACTGCCATGATTCGTTCTTAGTAGGATGATTCTGTACAGAAAGATGTTGTCCTACTCCCGGAGTCAATATTTTTACTAAAGGTATTGTTTTACCGAACAATCTAACAGCGCCGTTTCCTATTACAGCGTTTGGATCTGATTCAACAAGCGCCCCAAAAGGAACTTCTATTGTTTCACCGTCAATAGTTGCTCTAATCCCGGCGCTTTGTTCAGGACTATCGATACCAAGCCCGTACCAATATTCACCTATTTTCCCGGCTACGTTTCCGTTTTCCAGGATCTTTTCCTTGTCACCCCAAGCTGTGAGCTGTGTAAAAGGAATTACTTCCAAAGATATGATTTTGCCTTGCTTTATCCCTTCAACAAGCTTCTTAACATTTTCGTCCCAGGCAGCTTTTTCACCAATAGCATAACGGCCGGTTGTATCTCCATCAATAGCTGTTGTTGCCTTCTTTGTAGAGGCGCCTAAATTACTCGGCGCTGTTTTACCTTGCGCGACATACGCCATTGTAGGGATAATTATAGTTGCGCCTAATTTTACTATTTCCTGCGCTCTTTCAAGTGTTTCTGCTTCGGCTATACTTCTGAATTCCGGGGCATTACCTGAAGGTCTTAAATGAACTATTTCGTTGTTCATGAAAGTTATTCTTATCCCGTCTAAAATACTGATCTTCTTTATTTTTATTGCAGGGAACCCATACTTTGAATATATAGATTCGAACCTGGTTTTCATATCATTAAGCGAAGTCACATCAGCAGGCGCCATAGCAGCCGAACTTACGGTTTCAAATATCATCATGTTATTATCGGTAACCATCTCTTTTTTCTCGTGATTCCAGACAAGACCTACGCGGCTATCAAGCTGTTTGTAGCTTATCCCAGCTTCGAAATCCACCTCAACTACTCTCTCATTCACTAGGGTTGGTTTGTAATATGCTAGAGTTTTGGCCATAATTGCTTTTGCTCCGGCATCATCACTAGCATTGAATTCTTTTTTAAAATTATCGTATACATCTGCGTTATTAAATCTGCGTTTACCTGTGTCGGGGTGTTTAAGATTATTTTCTATAAGCTGTGCTACAGATACACTTTCCTGAGAAGCAAGTGCAAGAGCACAAAGTAGCGGGAATACAGCATCACGAGTAGCAAGTTTTTCTATTTTTCCAATAACTTTACCGCTCTTGTCTTTTAATTCGATATCCGAACCTAACAAAAATCCTCCGTTAGCTTCCCACCCTACAACTATGTCATTTTCATGTTTTGGTTTAGATTTCCAATCATTCATAGCTTTAATAATATGCGGTGAACCTATTTGAGTTTGAACTACATCTATCTTCATATTTTCCAAAAGAGCCACAACAGCCGTATTTGTACTTACAGGAAGAGCCACCATATTTGGTTTAGCTCCGTTTTTAGTCAGAAAATCAACAACTAATTTACCAAGCTGATCACCCGGCAAGAAATCCAATTTGCCGTCTAATCCGCGGTACGTTAGCAACGGCCTGTCCGAATCGCCGTCAGTTGTTATTAAAGCGAAAGGATCATTGCCATCATTGTTTTTTTTGTATTCAGCGAACTGTCCCTCAAGCATATTCATAATTTTGGGGGTTATTTTTTCTGTATCAAGCGGCAAGAAACCACTCTCTAATCTCCCTTGACGATCAGCTTTTATGCCGACTCTTTTCAGAAGTTCAGGGATAAGATCTCTGCCAACGGCACTATGTTCCCAAAAAGCTATTTTCTTCTCATCCAGACCATTAAGATTCACTTTCTCTAATAACCCAACATACCTTGCTATATAAGTTTCCCAAGCTATTGTTAATTGATTCGCTACAACTTCCGGATCCAAAGCTTTTTCAGCTTTTTCAAGCGCTATTTTTTGCTTATCACTTAACTGCTCTATATTTTTTACATCGCCCCATATATCAAACATTGATTCATTCCAATTCAACCCATTCTCTTTTTTTCTAACTTCAGCTACTTTAGCTTTTATCCAGCCTTCATCCGCTTTTAAAACTTCGCCATTAGTTTTATAAAACTTAATTCCGTTGCGTCCGAATGGTATGTGACTGCCTGTTATCATTATAGACGGCACTTTCTCAACCTGCGCATAATATGCTATTACAGGCGAAGGAAGTTCACCGGCATAAATTGGCTCTACCCCTATTTCAGCAAGCGCAATTGCTATGGCTTTTCTTATCTTAGGTGAAGAAGGTCTCAAATCATCAGCAACTAAAACCTTTTTAGTCTCCCCTTCTTTCCATCCTTCTAAATCTTTAAGCCCCTTAACAAACCCTACAACATTTTCATAAACAACCCTGTCCCTGAAATCTTCGTCAACAGACCTAAGCCCGCTTGTCCCAAACGAAAGTATGGCATAAATTTTTTCCGCCCATTCTTGTCTGCCTCCATATGTTTCATCTATCATGTCCTGGATCAATTCCATCCTAAATAAAACCGAAACATCTTTTTCGATATCCTCCGGTGAAATATCCCTTTGTCTCATGATTTCATGTTGATCCTTAAAAGATCTTGGATTACCAAATTGAGGTTTATTATAGTTTTCAGCACTGCCTACATCCTGTTTCATATCAGCACGCCAATCATCCATACCTTTTGAAATATCACTCAAATCTTTAGGCATACTTGTATGAAATCCGTTATTTTCAATAACTAGATCGGATGTCACCGATTTAAAAGAAAAACTATTTTGCCCCATGCTTATACTATTTATCGTACTGCCAAAAACAAGACCGCCTTTTTCTATTTTAGCTTTTACG
>JADGBB010000007.1:37736-38666 GCA_015231715.1 Candidatus Omnitrophota bacterium | reverse complement strand
TGTTTTGGGTTATTTGTTATCAGGAGAAAAATCTCCTTATCGCTTTCTCTCTTCTACAATGATCAGTTTTTTGGATTCCGAACAATTAAAAGGCAAGCTTTTGAAGGCTGGTTTTAATCAAGTTGAAGTTAAATCATTAACTTGTGGAATATGTGCTTTACACATAGCTAAAAAATAGGGAATGATGGGGTCAGACCCCGAAACTAGAATTAAGGGCAGGACAACTGTGAGGCAGGCAGCTGCCGAACAGTTGCCCTGCCAGGCACAGCGACGGAATGAGTAAAATGGGATGGGAATTTATTTCCCTCCCATTTTACGAATGGAGTCGCCTATAAATCGTTTGAAAAACGATTTATATTAGCCTATCTGTCCGATTTTAGAACTAGTTTATATGAATTGCCGAGAGATTTTGAAATTTATACAGCCTCGGCTACACGATGAATAACCTCGGCAATATAGCTTTGATACGGTATGCCTTTTTTCTGAGCCATTTTCTTTATCTTTACCACATCACGGCTGTTTACTCTTAAAGTTAATGTGGAATCTTTCTTTCTTGCTGCTATAGCATCTGCTACATCCTGAAATGCTTTTCCTTTAACAGGCACAAATTCATCGTTTTCTATAGATTTCATTATTTCTTGTTCTTCTTTGTTCAATTTAACTTTCTTCATTGTTATCACCCCAAATATTTTTTTGTATGCTTCCTCGACGGAAAAGCTGTTTTTAAAAAGTAATGTTCTTTATCTTCAACATATGGAACAACCCAAATATATTTGTCAAATTCAAAAAGCATTAATTTCTGATGACTCTTAGTCGGATGCTTCTCAATGCCAACATATCGGAAATTCAATAAATCCTCAAAAATTATATTTCTAGATTTCTTAAGTTCCAGATTTTTATCATTGTTCCATAAAAGTTCCTTCACTATAC
>JADGBB010000007.1:0-37724 GCA_015231715.1 Candidatus Omnitrophota bacterium | reverse complement strand
AAATGTAATTACAAATGTTAAAAAAGTTCTAAAATGTAATTTAGGGGGTTCCCCAGAAAGAGTATAAGTTGCGTTATTTCAATGAGTTCTCGGACAGTGATAAAAATGGCGTGCCTGGGTAAGTAAGATTAGAACCTGCATGGATGATTTTTTAGCTTAAAAAATTGACTTTTACAAAAAATCTAGATATATTAAATAATATTTAGCGTAAAACTGCTCAATGCTTTGAGTAAAAGGAGAAATGGCGTGCAACTTCCTTTGTTTAAAAGAGATGTGACAAGAATTGTTTTAGATAGGTTGATAGAAAAGAGACAATTTCTTCAGATAATCAATGGTCCTAGACAAGTAGGCAAAACGACGGCTATTAGACAAGTTCTAGAAGATATTAAAGTAGAGAGTATTTACGCAGCAGCCGATTTGCCTGCACCTCCCTCCATTTCATGGATAGAAGAAAATTGGGAAAAGGCAAGGTTAAAACTAAAAAGTGTTCCGGAAGTTATACTTGTGTTAGATGAAGTACAAAAAATAGACAGATGGTCAGAAGAAGTAAAAAGATTATGGGATGAAGATACAAAAAACGGAACCAATATCAAGGTTGTTATTTTGGGATCCTCCGCTTTGCTAATTAACAAGGGAATTAATGAAAGTCTTGCCGGGCGTTTTGAACTATTAAGAATTTCTCACTGGACATGGAAAGAAGTAAAAAAATGCTTTAATTGGGGATTTGAGGATTTTATTTACTTTGGAGGTTATCCGGGAGCTGCTTTACTCATAAAAGATGAGTTGAGATGGGGGAATTATGTTAGAGACTCATTGATCGAAACAACATTATCTAAAGATATTCTCATGCTCAATAGAGTAGAAAAACCAGCATTACTCAGACAACTTTTTGTTTTAGCCTGTGAATATGGAGGACAGATACTTTCGTACACAAAAATGCTCGGTCAATTAGCTGATGCCGGGAACACAACAACTCTTGCCACATATCAACACTTATTTGAATCTGCATTTTTAATAAAAGGGTTACAAAAATTCTCCGGCGGCGCTTTGAGAAAAAAAACATCAATCCCCAAATGGATCCCGCTTAATACGGCATTAATGACTGCCTTAAAAAACATCTCAAAAAAAGACTTTACCAGTAACAGGGATCAATGGGGGCGGTTAGTCGAAACCGCGGCTGGAGCATACATGATAAACGAATCAGAAAAATACAATATCGAAGTGTTCTATTGGCGTGATGGTAATTACGAAGTAGACTTTGTTCTGCAATATGGCGAAAAAATGGTTGCCCTTGAGATAAAAAGCGGCCGAAAAAAAACAAATATATCAGGGCTCGAAAAATTCAAAAAAAAATATCCCGCGTCAAAATCAAAAGTTGTTGGCGGGACCGGAATACCTTTGGAAGAATTTTTTGAGATGGATGTTTTAAATTTATTTTAACCCGGAGATAGAATGAACAAGGCCTGGAGAGGGATAATCATATTGATATGGGTGGCAATAAATATCCTGTTCATTCTTTTTACTTTCTTCTTATCCATATATTGTTTTGCATTTACAAGTGCGGCATTTAATGGAGACCCTGCTGTGCCGAACCCTCAATTGTTACTTATGCAATCTTTGCAGGTCCTTATTCCTTGCTATTTGTTGATGATATTAAATTTGTTAATCTTGATCGGCATTATTAAAAGAAAAACATTTGTTGTTAATCTAGTAATCAGTTATTGGGTTGTGTGCCTTATTTTGATAGTGATTGAAAGGCTTTATACTATATTGGTAGTGAGGGGATTTAATCCTTTGTTCTTTTATCCTTTGATCGTTCTAAACATAACTTCCGCTGTTACTTTTCTGTATTCAACAAAATATTTAAAAAATACGATATCACCAAACTTAAAAACAGCAATCTGCCTTACTAAAAATATTTACTTACGCTAGGTTCTAACGAATGGCGTGCCTGGCAGGATTCGAACCTGCGACCAATTGCTTCGTAGGCAACTACTCTATCCAGCTGAGCTACAGGCACACTTAAATTTGAATCACAGTACTGCTTTAATATTGAGCTCTTTTCCCGCTGCCGCTATTACACGGTTGCGGCGCTTTTTTCACCTTGCCGGCGAGGGCGCAGCCTTTTTGGAGAACTACACATTTTTTTTGCAGCATTGTACATCTATCATCTTTATCTTGATATGGACAGATCCATGACATATTTCATTCCCCTTTGTTTCAAATAGTATCTGATAATTTACTATACATTAAACACAAAAACAATGAAAATATGGCTTCCTTTTCTCGTACGTCGACATTCACCTTATTCTGTGCTATTATTATTTTTATGAACAATACCTTTATTATGTTTACAGATACTTTTCATTCAGGCGAAACTGAAGCTCTCATTTGCGGAGACCCCCTTGAAATAATCACTTGCCATGACGCTCATCTTATAAAAAAAAGTTTTGATCTTATCGAAAAAGCGCTTAAAGACGGCTTTTTTGTATGCGGTTTTCTCTCTTATGAATTAGGTTATCATTTCATGGAGATCCCTTATAAAATGAAAAGTGATTTTCCGTTTTTAGCTTTTGGTGTTTATCCTTCTATCCATAAAATACCATTATCCAAACTCGTTCATCTTTTAGAGAAAAAATCCGGCGGGAGATCATTTTCACTTAAAAACCAAAAATACAGTTTATCTTGTGATGAATATTGTTCGGATATCGATATAATAAAAGATAACTTAAGATCCGGCAATACCTATCAAGTTAACCAAACATTTAAATATGAGTTCGATTTTGATGGCTGCGAAGAAACTTTTTTTAACACTTTGCTTGAAAGACAGCATGCACCTTATACTTCTTTTTTCGAAATGGATCATTCTTCTATTTATTCTCTTTCTCCGGAATTGTTCTTTAAACGCACAAACAATGAAATGCTTGTAAAGCCCATGAAAGGAACATTAAAACGCGGCGAAACAATTGATGAAGATCTAAACTTAGAAGAAACTCTTAAAAATTCCGCAAAAGACAGATCTGAAAACATAATGATAGTAGATCTTTTAAGAAATGATCTCGGTAAGATCTCAAAGCCCGGCAGTGTTGTTACATCCGATGTTTTTAATATAGAAAAATATTCAACCTTGTTCCAAATGACCTCTTCTGTTAAGTCTATTTTAAAAGACAATATTTCATGGCACGAGATCTTTAAAGGTATTTTCCCATCGGGATCTGTTACAGGTGCTCCCAAAAAACGTACAATGGAAATCATTAAAGACCTTGAAAAGTCTGAAAGAAAGATCTATACCGGAAGCATGGGTTATATTCTTCCTAACGGACACTCTCAATTCAATATATGCATCCGTACCGTTCTCATGGACAACAAAACAAAAAAATGCGAGCTTGGTATCGGCAGCGGGATAGTCATTGATTCCGACGGTAAAAAAGAATATGACGAATGTTTATTAAAAGGCTCATTTTTAACCGGCGCGACTAAAGATGAACTTTCCCTTATCGAAACGCTATTATGGGAAGACGGCAACTATTTTCTGGTAGAACTGCATCTTAAACGCCTGGCTGACAGTAGTTTGTTTTTTGGATTTACCTTCGAGGAGAAAAAGTTAAAAGATCTTTTAGATGCAACAGCCAAAAGCTTTAAATCGTCTTCTAAATATAAGGTTCGCATGCTTTTAAATAAAGACGGCTCCGCGGAATTAAGTTATTCTATTTTAGAAAAGCCCGTTTCCGATACGGTTAACATCATGCTATCCGACAAGAAATTACTGCATGATAATTTTCTGCTTAAACATAAAACCACTAGCAGAAGAACATACAATGAAGAATTGTTGAAATACAAAGATAAAAATATTTTTGATCATATTTTCACAAACGAAAAAGACGAGCTTACTGAAGGATGTATCAGTAATATTATTTTAAGAAAGGGCGGCAAACATTTTACGCCGCCCGTATCATGCGGACTTCTGCCGGGTGTCTATAGAGAATATTTACTTAAAACTCAGCCCTTTCACCTAGAAGAAAAAGTCTTAAAAATAGAACACCTTCGAAACGCAGACGAAATCTTTGTCTGCAACTCGGTTAGAAAACTTCAAAAAGCTGTTTTAGTTTAATTGTTTATTTTTTATCGCTTAGTTCAAAAAATTGTCTGATGTGTTTCATTTCATCTTCTATCAGCTTATCAATAACTTTAGCGCCGCCGGAAGCAACTTCTCTTTTTATCTCATGAAGAAATAGCATGAAATCTTTTTCAAATGTCACTCCTGCTTTTAGAGCATCTTCTTCGCTGATAGTTTTTTCTAACGCTTTTTTAGTGGCTTCGTTGCAATGATATGCGTTCTTATCCGCCAGAGCTTGCAGAAAAAGAGATCTCTCTCCGGGATATGCTTCTTTTTGTCCTTCTTCTTTTATAGAAGCCATCCACTTTTGAAGTTCTATTTTATGGTGCTGTTCATCTTTCGCCATCTCGGCAAATAAATTTGATACATGATAATTTTCACTGTTCCTAGCAAGTGCCATATACATATCAACGCCCTTACTTTTAGCTTTCACAGCCATTTCCAAAACATCTTTAGCGGTATAGTTTTCCACGATCTCTACTCCTTTCGTTTTTATCGCATAGCCTTTATGCCATACGCTGTCTTTTAAAAGCATGCGATCACTAGATCATGCTTTCCTATTATTCCTATCAGTTTCCCGTCCTTAACTACAGGCAGTGTGTGTATTTTATTTGTAAACATTTTTTGTCTGACAAAGTCTATTGTGCTGTCTTCCGTTAGAGTAAGAACATCAGTAGTCATAAAATCTTTTACTTTAGAATTCTTTTTTTCTTCCTCAAATCTTCCGCTTATCTTAAGATCAGAATCTCTTTTTTCCAGATCTTTCCATTTATATATTCTATCAAGAACTTTCATGAGATCAGTTATTGTAATTATACCGACAACTTCATTGTCATCATTAACTACAGGTAGTCCGCTTACTCTTTTTGATCTTAGGATCTCACTAACCTCAATTAAGGTTGTTTCGGGCTTAACAGTTAAAACATTTGTTGTCATTATATCTTTGGCCAACATTTTTATTCTCCTCTTGTTCGAATCAGTCTATATCGGGAGCAGTACCGTAAATATGCTTCCTTTCCCCTGTTCGCTTTCAGCAAAAATTTTTCCTTTATGAAGTTCGATTATGTCTTTACTTATCGCAAGGCCAACCCCTGCGCCTTTTTTATAAGGATCAAGCTTCGTGAATTTATCAAAAATAGTGCTTATTTTTTCTTTAGGCATTCCATATCCGGTATCGCACACTTTTATAGTGACAATATTTTTGTCCCTGAATGTTATTATTTTTACATTCCCGCCATCGGGTGTATTCTTAACGGCGTTACTCAAAAGATTATTTATTACCTGCTCTATCTTGTCCGCGTCTCCTGTAACAAAAACATTCCCGATACGATACTGCGCAGTAATTTTTATTTTTTTCTCTTCCGCGATCGGCTCAAATTCCCGTTTTTGATTTTCCAGAAGCGCAATAATATTAACTTTTTCTTTTTTAAGTAAAACTTGCCCGGCTTCGATTTTAAACAATTCCAAAAGATTTGACGTAAGCCTCCCCATTCTTTCGGTTGTTTCCAAACACCCGGTAAGTGTCTTTTTTTGTTTTTCCCCAAGAGGCCCTAAGTGCCCGTCAATAAGGTTTTCAAGAGATAATTTTATTGAGCTTATAGGATTCCCCAGTTCATGCGATATGTTTGTTATCGCTTCGGCTTTTTTTCGTTCTTTTCTTTTCGCAAGCAAAGAATATGCCAGGACTTTAGCTATTTTTTTGATTATAAGTTTATAAACCAAATAATAGCCCAGGCAGATAGACAGAAAAACCATAAGTATCAAATATTTGTACGGCCCTTCCGCAACTCTCAATATTTTGAAACAAAGAACACTCATTACCGCAACGGGGAATAAGCTGACTAAAACAAAAGCCGCGGCTACTTCTTTTAAAGGGTTTTCTTTCAATTCTTTAAAAAGAAGTTTGATCTCTAAATTTATATCATTACTGTTCTTCATCATATTATCACGATATTTTTTTCAAATACTTAAAATAATCGCTATCGGTTGTAAGCATCAATGTGGTTTCTCCTCCGATAGTATCTCTATATGTCTCTAGAGTTTTAATAAAACTATAAAAATCCGGATCATTTTTGTATGCTTCAGCATAGATCTTAATTGTTGCAGCATCAGCTTCTCCGCGTATTTCCTCGGCCGTTTTATATGCCACACTTGAAATAAGCTTGAGCTCTTTTTCAATTGTTCCTTCTATCTCAGCGCTTTTCCCTCTTCCCTCTGATCTAAATTCTTCCGCGGCTCTTTTGCGTTCGGATATCATTCTTTCATAAACTTTTTTTCGTACGTCTTCGACATAATTTATCCTTTTTATCCTGACATCAACTAACTCTATGCCGTATCTTGGAGCGAGTTTTCGTGCTCTTTCAAGAATGGAATCTTCTAGCTTGGCTCTGCCGTATCTTATTGCTTCCAGTGCTTCTTCCGCGAATGCGCTTGTAATTTCCAGCTCTTCCTGCTCCAAAACTCTGTTTGTGTTTCTGGTCACTTCAATAAGCAGGCTGGAAGTAACTGCATCTCTTGTGGCAGAATTAATTATATCGTCAAGTCTTGCCTGAGCCCCGCGCTCTGTTCCGACGGACTGAAGAAATTTTAAAGCGTCTATTATTTTCCATCTTGCCGTAGTATCGACCCAAATATATTTTTTATCTACTGTTGGTATTTGATTTGGATCGCCGTCCCATTTCATAAGCCTTTTATCAAAAAGCTGAACTTTTTGTACAAGCGGTATTTTTATGTGGATGCCTGCTTCGGTGATCGGGTTTCCTACGGGTTTGCCGAATTGCGTTAGCACGGCTTGCTGAGTTTCAGATACGATATATAGCGCTCCGACAACAAATAAAACTGCAACCGTGATAATTACACCGGCTAAAATTGTTATTATTTTTTTCATGATTGTTCTCCTTTAGTGAGATCTAAAAGCGGTAAAATAGTCTTTTGGTCTATATCAGTTATGTATTTTTGTTTTGTTTTTGGCATAACTTCGGTCATTGCTTCTAAATATAATCTTTTCTTGGTTATATCCGGAGCTTTAGCATACTCCTGCCACTGGCTTATAAACCTTGATGCTTCTCCTTTTGCCCTGTTGATCTTATCCAGCGCGTACCCTTCCGCCTGGCTTATAGTTTTTTGCGCTTCTCCCTTTGCCCTGGGAATAACTTTGTTATATTCTTTCCATGCATCATTTATCATTCTTTCTCTTTCCTGTCTGGCTTCATTGACCTCATTGAAAGCCGGCTTAACTACATCCGGCGGATTAACATCTAAAAGTTTTACTGTAACCACCTGTACTCCCGTATTGTATTTATCCAGCAGTACCTGCAATTCACTCTGAGCCTCGGCGCCTACTTCTTCTCTTTTTGTAGTTAAAAGCTCATCGACTCTGTAATCTCCGCATAGCCTTGACATAACAACTTCGGAAAGATCTCTGACATTTTCTACCGGATTTCTTGTCGCAAAAAGAAGCTTAACGGGATCTTTAACTTTGAACTGTACTATCCACTGCACGTTAAGAATATTTAAATCTCCAGTCAGCAGTAAAGACTCATCCAAATAATTTTTTGTTGAGTATTGTGTGTTAACTCCTGCGAGCAATGTTCTAAACCCGAATTCTTCTTTAAATATCTTTTCAACTTTTACAGGCGTTACTTTGTCTATCCCTAGCGGCAGCTTAAAATGAAGGCCGGGGTCTACGGTTTTTGTATACCTTCCGAATCTCTGCATAACGCCTACTTCATCCGGCCCTATCGAATATACCCCGCTTTTCAATACCATAATAATGAAAAAAACCGTAAGATAAAACGGTATATACTTCATCATATCCTTTCCTGCTGCGCTTACCTTCTGTGTCCCTTCTTTAAAAAGGTCCTCCGGTGTTCTAAAATCATTCATGTCACTCCCCTTGTTCTTAGCGGATAGTTGATAGGTAATAGCGTAGAGGGTTACATCCCTCCTCTATCCGCTACACTCTATCTCCTATGCGCTTTCCTCTTTAATTTCCATCGGCTGCTGTTCTATTTGTTTTATTTCTTCAAGTTCTTTGTCTCCGACCGTCCCAAGTTCCTGAAATTTTCTTACGCTCACTAAAATGCGTCTCTCAAGAGACATTGCCATCTTATTGAAAGTAACGACTGCTTGCGAAAGCGATCCGCCGACTTTATTTACATGCATTAAAAAAGGCTGAAATCTATCATATAGCTCTTTTCCTATTTTAGCTATCTCTAAAGCATTTTTTGCTATATGTTCTTGTCTCCATCCATATGATATCGCTCTTAAAAGAGAAACTAAAGTCGTTGGCGTAGCTATTATAACTTTAGACTCCATTCCGATCTCAATTAACAATGGTTCATTATCAACCGCGGCGCTTAAAAATGATTCTCCCGGAATGAACATTACAACAAACTCCGGTGTTTTATCAAATTGTTCCCAATATGATTTGCTTGATAGGTCTTTCATGTGTTTTTTCACCTGCTGGGTATGCCTTAAAAGATGCGCTTTGCGTTCGTCCTCATTATTAGATGCTATTGCATCTAAATATGCATCAAGGGATACCTTGCTATCTACAACTATGTCTCTTTCTGACGGAAGATGTACAACCATATCCGGCCTTATGCGTCCGTCTTCGGTCGTTACCGAATGCTGCTCTGTATAATCACAATGTTCTACCATTCCTGCAAGTTCTGCTACTCTTTTAAGTGTTATCTCGCCCCATCTTCCTCTAACCTCGGGGCGTCTTAATGCAGTTACAAGATTGTTTGTTTCCTGCTGTAATGTTTTTTGTGAATCTAAAAGCGATCTTATTTGATTTTCAAGATTTCCGTAAGCGGAAGCTCTTATTTTTTCCATATCTGAAATGTTTTTTTCATATCTGCCGAGGGCTTCTTCGAGCGGCTTGACTATGGACTTTATAGTTTCACCTTTTTTATCGATATCCCCTTTTGCTTCTTCCAAAACAACTTTAAGGCTTTCTTTCGCTAGTTCTATAAAAGCGGCATTGTTGCTTTTTAACGATTCACCGGATAAAGCCTTAAATGTTTCACCCAGCTTGTTTTTCGCTTCGTCTAGAAGTTCTTTTTGTTCAGTGACTTTTTTTTCGGTTTCTGCAGATTTAGTTTCGGCTATAGCTTTTTCTGTGTGAAGCTGTTCGTTTTTTTCGCGCAAAACATCAAGCTGTGCCTCTTTTAATTTGAGGTTTTCTTTCAGTTCATTCGCTTGTTCTTCAGCAGACTGGAGTTTACTTTGCAGCGCTATATTTTTATTATCATTTGGCCCCTTTAATAAAATAGCGGCAAAATAACCTAATAGCATGCCTATAAAAAGTATTATGATATTAAGAATGATACTTTGTTCCATGCTGATATATTAGCATAAGTGAGGGCGTGTAAATAGCAAAAAGTTAAATCAAAGCTAGCAGAGGCAGAAAAGATAATTTAAGTAAAAAACTGTGATACAGTTCGAAGTACCATTCCTCTTGTAATTATCCCTTCTAAGTATCTTGTCTTATTGACGATGGGCAAACAACCGACTTTAAGCTTTATCATTATATCGATAGCTTTCCCCAAGTAATCATCAGGACCAAGAGTAGCAACTTCTTTAGTCATAATGTCTTTTATCTTGAATCTATTTAATTCACCGACGTCATATATTAGTTTTCCGGCTTCCGTTTTTTTGGGCGCGATTGTTCTAAATAAATCTATCTTAGTTATTATGCCTGTCAAAAGCCTATCATTAACTACAACCGGCAAATGGCTTATCTTGTGCAGTCTAAACAAATCCCAAACAACCGCAAAATCATCATGAACATCAACTGTGAACGGAGTTTTAACCATCATATCTTTAACTAAAACTTTGTGTATTTGCATTTTTCTCCTTGCATTTATTTTTCAATGAAAATTATACCTTCCTTTTTCTTAATCGGCAAATATACGAGCTAATTAAATGCCATGTATTTTTTTCAGATTCCTCGAATGGAAACTTTTGCAGCTGCCTGTGATAAGATGCCCGAGAATTCTTCCATACTTTTTTTAGTATATGGTTTTATCTGGGCATATTGAGGGCTTAAGGTATTAACAGGCGCAAACTGCTGAAGATAGTAGTTTTTAGCGCCTGAAACAATGCCGGCTATATCAAAAAAATCTTCTTTTTCGACAATGCCGGGAACGCAAGTTGTCCTGAACTCATATTCAATATCAGATGATATTAAAAAATCTATCAATTCTTTTGTTTTTTCATGTGCGTAAATGTTATTTGTTACTAGATGATATTTTTTAAAAGATGTCTTAATGTCCAGGGCCACGTAATCTATTTCTTTATTTTCAACAAAACTTTTTACGGCCTCAGGGTCCGTTCCGTTTGTGTCTAATTTAACTTTATACCCCATCTCTTTTAGCCGTAAAATAAAAGATCGAAGGTTTTTATGCAGTACCGGCTCTCCTCCGGTAACAACAACACCTTCAATCATATTTTTTCTTTTTTCAAGATACTTGAATATCTCGTCTTCTTCTGTCGTATATTCACTTGTCAAAGGGACAAGGTCTTTATTGTAACAGTAGGGGCACATGAAGTTGCACCCTTGTGTGAATATAATCGCGCTTATCCGTCCGGGATAATCAACAAGCGATATTTTCTGAAACCCCGCAAGGTTCATTTTGTTTTTCCATCATGCTAACTGTTAAATATCTTTTTCTGTCTTTGAACTCTTCTGTTTTTCCGGCATTCCATGTCTGTACAGGCCTAAAAAAACCTGTTACTCTTGAAAAAACTTCAACATCACATTTTTTTTCCTTCATTTCACTCCTATTTTGTTTCCTATCACTAAGTAAAATATCTTTCACTATACTTTATTTTCAATAATTTCTTCCCTGCAATCCTCATGAGGACAGGTAAAATGCTCGCCCGCGATATACCCATGCTCTGAACAGATAGTAAAACTAGGGGTTATTGTGTAATATGGCATATGATAATTTTCTGCTATCTTTCTGACCAAATTCTTGCACGCCGTTTTATCCTCGATTCTTTCACCTAAAAATATATGAAAAACTGTTCCTCCGGTATAACGCGTTTGAATGCTGTCCTGATGATCTATAGCCCACAAAAGATCATCAGTATACTTCACCGGAAGATTGCTTGAGTTAGTGTAGTAAGGCTCTTTGTCTCCCTGAAGTATTATTCCTGGGTACTGCTCTCTGTCCATTTTTGCTAAGCGGTAAGATGTCCCTTCAGCCGGTGTAGCTTCAAGGTTATACATATGTCCTGTTTCTTCCTGGAACTCCACCATCCTGTTCCTTATATAATCCAATGTTTCTTCCGCGAACCTTTTTCCTTTTTCTGTCCCGATATCCTCTTTTAAAAGGTTAAGCGCTCCTTCATTCATTCCTACAATACCTATGGTCGAAAAATGATTGCCCCAATAAGTTCCTCTTCTTGCGTGAATGTCCCTGAGATAATGTTTTGAATATGGATACAGCCCTTGTTCCGTAAGATTTTCCAGAACTCTTCTTTTTATTTCAAGTGATTCTTTGGAGATCCTTAAAAGTTCGTCCAGGCTTTTAAAAAATTCTTCTTTATCCTGTGACATATACGCTAGTCTAGGGATATTGATAGTTACAACTCCTATTGATCCTGTCAATGGATTTGCCCCAAAAAGCCCTCCGCCTCTTTTTCTTAATTCTCTGTTATCCAGCCTAAGCCTGCAGCACATGCTCCTAGCGTCATCCGGGCTCATATCGCTGTTAACAAAATTTGAAAAATAAGGGATGCCGTATTTTGCCGTCATCTCCCATAAACAGTCCAGCTCTTCATTGTCCCAATCAAAATCTTTCGTTATGTTATATGTAGGTATCGGAAAAGAAAATATTCTTCCCTTCGCGTCGCCCGCTATCATGATCTCGCAAAAAGCTTTATTGATCATGTTGGATTCTTTTTGGAATTCTTTGTATGTCTTATCTTTTAATTCTCCGCCGACAACAACCGCTTCATCCTTAAAGTTCTGAGGTATGACAATATCCATTGTTATGTTCGTGAACGGAGTTTGAAAACCGACTCTTGTCGGAACATTAATGTTAAAAATAAATTCCTGCATATACTGTTTTACTTGCGGATATGTAAGCTGATCATAATAAACAAACGGAGCTAAGTATGTGTCGAAATTACTGAACGCCTGAGCACCTGCCGCCTCGCCCTGAAGAGTATAAAAATAATTAACTATCTGCCCCAATGCTACCCTGAAATGTTTTGGCGCAGCCGATTCTACTTTACCGTAAGCCCCTCCGAATCCGCGAGTCAATAGATCCTTAAGATCCCATCCGCAGCAATAAGCGCTGATCGAACCAAGATCGTGTATGTGTATGTCTCCTGATATATGACTTTGAGCCACTTCACTTGGGTAGATCTTGTCCATCCAATATTTATTTGATACGGCCGTTGATATAAAGTTGTTGAGCCCTTGAAGTGAATATCCCATATTAGCGTTTTCTTTTACACGCCAGTCTTTCTGCTGAATATAGCTGTCAACCATATTTACTGCGTCGCTCAAGAGAGCTTTTGTTTCTCTGAGTTTAGAATGCTGTTCTCTGTAAAGAATATATGCTTTTGCTGTTTTTGCATGTCCCGTCTCGATCAAAACTTTTTCTACCATATCCTGTATATTCTCAACAGTAGGAACTCTGTTGCCTTTATACATTACTTCCATAAAAGATATGACCTGTCTTGTTACTTGTTTTGCTTTTTCCATATCTTCGCCGCCGACTGCTTTAGCGGCACGAAAAATTGCTTTAGCTATTTTTTGAGGTTCGAAATTTTCTAGCCGGCCGTCTCTTTTTCTGATAAATTTAATGTCTGTGGAAAGCATTGGATTCCTTTCTTTGGTTTGTTATTAAAAATGCTCTTTATTTTTCTGACTTTTGAACTGTTAGCAAAAGTACCACATATTGTTGTCAGTGTCAAGAAAACCACAATATATAGTTAGTCGCAAAAAAGTTAGCTCTTTTATTCTTGACGTTTTATTTAGTTTTTTTCATTCTATCTAGTCTGATTTATAAAGGTTTGCCGTCTTTGTGTCCTAATTAAGCTACTTAAAATGGATATTCAAGACTTAAACATTCAATTTACTTACATAATCAAATGTTATGGCATTTCTTATATGTTGCTATGATCAATTAGTTTTACAAATTTAACTTTAAAATAATCCGTGACAACTAATTCCAAAAGAGCATACATCCAGACAAATCCTGCCAGCTTCCATCCTATGGGATCCATATATATTCCGTAAATTGCCACTAATGTGGCTAATATTTTTGTTATTACGGTGAGACTTAAAAGCGATGTTGCAGGACGGATCGACCAAAAATGTCCCTTTGTTCTTGTCATAAAGATCGTAAGATGCCCGGCTACCGCGAGTTTCAGGAAAATAAATGTTTGTATTGTTGCTCTATCAAGATGAAATATTTCCTGTGCAATATAAAAAATACTGAATGTTACAAAAACTCCGGTAATCCCTAAAAAAGTAGACAAGCTTAATATTTCCCGCATATTCCATGTTTCGGCTTTCATAGAATACTTAACATTATCATAAGCTATTGCCATTATCGGCACATCGTTAAATAGCGCTAACATGACTATCATTACAGCCGTAACAGGATAAAAATTAAAAATAACAATCGTGGCGGCAATAAAAAACAAAACTCTTATTGTTTCCGCAATGCGGTATATCGCATAACTTTTCATCCTTTGAAATATTCTGCGGCTTTCTTGTATCGCATCGATAATCACTGATAATCCCGGCTTAGTAAGGACAATATCTGCGGCGGATTTTGCGGCATCTGTCGCACCCTCTACGGCTATCCCTACATCTGCCTTGTTAAGCGCCGGCGCATCGTTAACCCCGTCTCCTGTCATGCCTACTATGTGTCCGTTTTTTTGCAAAAGATCAACAATATGATATTTATGTTCCGGATAAACTTCCGCGATACCGCCCGCTTCTTCTATTATTCTCGAGGCTGCTCTGTCGGGTTGATCTTGAATTACTTTTACACATCTTATATCTCTGTTTATTCCTACTTCTTTAGCTGTTTCGACTGCTATTGCTGTATGATCGCCCGTTATCATCTTTACTTTAACACCCATTTTTTGTGCAGTTTCAATGGTGTATCTGGAATCATCTCTAGGCGGATCATACATAGGTATCATTCCTAATAATGTCCATGCATCCTCATTTTCTTTTCTGGCTACTGCTATTGTTCTGAATCCGCTCAAAGCAAAAGTTTCGACTTTTTTCATTATTGCGTCAGTATCTTTTCCGTCACCCAAAAGCGCCAATATAACTTGAGGGGCTCCTTTGGATACACTGATCATTTCACCAAACTCATTTTCAAACGAAGCTTCTGTTCTTTTCGTAATAGGATCGAACGGAACAAAATTTTTCATTTTTATTTTTTTTGTATGAACTTTAAAGTCCTGACACTTTCTGGCTTCATTAATAACTGTGCAGTCTATGGGATCAGAGTCTTCTTCTCTTGATGCTAATGCCGCGCATATCAGTACGTCTTCTTTTGTCGCAAGGTCAAATACTTCTACATCTTTTATAGTAAGCTCATTTTTTGTGATAGTGCCAGTTTTATCGGAACACAGCACGTCCATCCCTGCCAGCTCCTCGACCGAAGCTAACCGGCTGACAATAGCGTCTTTCTTCGCCAAAGCAGAAGCTCCCGCGGCCATTGTTATAGATAATACGCTAGGCAGCGCAGCCGGCACCGCAGCTACAAGAAGAACTAAAGCGAATTGTATTGTCACAACAATACTTTCATGTCTAAAAAGCGCCAAAAGAAAAATAAAAAGTACGACCATAACTGCCAGCGCTATAAGATACTCGCCTATTTTTACAACAGCTTTTTGAAAATGGCTTTCCATTTTTTCTTCATCAATAAGGCCTGCAGTTTTTCCAAAAAAAGTATTCATTCCCGTTGAAATTACTACTGCATCTGTTTCTCCCTGCTTAACAATTGTTCCGGAAAAAACTATATCATTAATTTTTTTCTCAAAAGGCAGTGATTCTCCGGTAAGAGCCGCTTCATCCATCTGCAGTCTTTGATCGGAAATGATCTTTACATCAGCCGGAACAACATCTCCGAGCCTGATTCTAATAACATCTCCCGGAACGAGCTCTCTAGCTAGTTTCGTGACCCACATCCCGTCTCTGAGAACTTTAGCATTTGGAGCAAGTTTTTTCTTAAGCAGCTCTATCGCATTCCCTGCCTTGAATTCCTGTACGAACCCGACAACCGCATTCAAAATAAGCATTACAAAAATTATCCAAAAATCTTCCCAATGTTTTATAACTCCGGAAAGGATCGCGGCAAGTTCAAGCATAAAAGGTATCGGACCCCAAAAATATCCCAATATTTTCAATAAAGGATTTTTCTTGTTCTCTACAAGCTCATTGTATCCTAATTCTTCCAGCCTCTTATTAACAGCTGACGTAACTAGCCCTGTCCGTCCGGTCGACAGTTTATTAAGAACCTGATCTATGCTTAGTTTCTCAGCGTCATTTCGTTTCAGCTGAAGAGCACTTATTCTTTGTTCATCCTGCATACTACTGCTCCTTAATTATTTACCCATATGTAAATATTTTTTCCTCAATTCTTCCGGGAATCTCTCAATAGAATATCTTAGCATTGTTCTAGGTATCTTGTTATAATTTTTTGTTAAAAATACTTCCAGTCTTTTTCTGTCCTTTTTGCCTGCTTCCCTTAGCATCCATCCGCAAGCTTTATGAATAAGGTCTTCTTTGTCGTTCAAAAGTTTTTCGCAAAGAATGTATGTAATTTCTAAAGGTGCAGATTCTTTCCTATTATAGATATTTGTATTTGGCGTATTTTTTATGAAATATAATGTCGAAATAATCGCGATCCTTCTTTCCCACAAATTTGATGACGCTGCAAGAGTATTAAGAATTCCCGGGACCTTCCTTCTTTTTTCGTCTTTTATCTCTTGTCTGGGAATAAGCTGAAAGAGATGTGCCCCGACTATTTGCGGAGCTGAGAGATCTACTAAATCCCAATTATTTATATGTTCAGTGTTTTTTAAATTTAACTCATAAATTTTTCGTTTTTTTTCATCTGTTGCTTTTGCATAAACGCTCACCATCACCATTAAAGCAAATAACCTTTCTTCATGTATTTTTGAATGAAGAAGAATTAAAGGTATCTGTTCCTTTGTAAGACAATAATTTTTTACCAAAGACCGTATTTCCGGCACTTTAACCCCAATAAAAATATCCCCCTCACCATATTCACCGGGCCCGGTCTTAAAAAACCCCTGCAAAACCGCCGCCTTCTCAGCCGACCCAAAGCCCCTAAGCACTTCTTGAACCTCTTTAATTCTTTTCATAAATTATCCACCCCGCCACCGTCATTCTGGGCCAAAGGCGAAGAATCCCAGCCCTACTCCTCTCCGTCATCCTGAGGAGCAAAGCGACGAAGGATCCCAGTCCAACATCACATATTACAATTATAACATATCTATGATATTTATTTATTTTTTCCCCCCATTATGCTACATTCATAGAAAAGGAATTCTATGATTTTAGACACATTAAACTCAGGCGATCATTATTTCAAAACTTACCCCGGAATAAAACAGGCTTTAAATTTTATTTCTAAAGCCGTATCTTCAAATTTAATCGACGGAAAATATGAGATCGACGGAAATAAAATTTATGCATCAATAGATACTTGCACAGGAAAAGGCAAAGATAAAGCCCGTCTTGAATCTCATAGAAAATATATAGATGTTCAATTCTGTATTGAGGGAACTGACCATATCGGCTGGAAGTCAGCCAAAACGCCGCTTACAACTACTGAAAAATATAACCCGGATAAAGATATAGAATTTTTTTCAGACTTCCCTATCGATTGGATCACTCTTTCAGGAAACACTTTTTGTATACTTTTCCCGCATGATGCTCATGCCCCGCTCGCGGGCACAGGAATATTAAGAAAAATAGTTGTAAAAATATCGGTTTAATTAACACAGTCGGATTTTATTTGATCTTATTATTCAATATCCACCAAAAGCTGTTCCATCGATGTTGAAAGATCTTTTAATTGTTGAGATATTTTTTTTGTTTCTTGCGATCCCTCTAATATCTGTTTCATAGCTTCATCTACCCCTTTCATCGCAAGTGCAATTTGCTGCGACCCGCTTATTTGTTCGGCCGCACCGGATATAAGCTGATTTGACATCTCAAATGATACTTTTGCTCTTTTTGTTTCTTCATCGACATTATCCACATTGTTTTTCATCGACGCGGCAACATTGGCTATTTCTTTTTCTGTTATCTTTATTATGTCAGTGATCTCTTTTGTAGATTTTGCTGTTGAATCAGCCAGTTTCCTGATCTCGCCCGCTACCACAGAAAAACCTCTCCCGCCTTCACCCGCGTGCGCCGCTTCAATAGAAGCATTTAATGCCAGCAAATTAGTTCTGTCCGCGACATCATCGATAACTTCGGTTAATTTTCCTATTTTTTGTGATTCAGAATTAAGGTAAGTTATCATCTTGCTTGTTTTCGAAAGAGTTTCTTTTATCTTTTCTATCCCATTGGTTAAATGTTCGATAGATAACGCTATTTTTTTTATGTTCTCTCCGCCGAAAGAAGCCGTTGCCGAGAGCTCATTCGCCGCGGTACTTGTTTCTTTTATCAAGCTTGCCTGGTCTCGCGCGTTCAATTCCTGCTGTTGGCTCTGTCTAAAGATTTCTGTCGATGCGGACAAAAGTTCAGTTGTTGAAATCTTAACTCTTTTAATTATTATCAAGATCCGCTTAATGGTAAAAACAGCTATCCCTACTCCCAGCAACGCGATAATGCTGAACCCCGCAAACATAGCTTTTGCCAATAACCCTGCGGCCCAACGGGAAGCCACTCCCAAAACCATTGAAAATTCCGTACATAGTTCTGATATTCTGTCCTGTATAAGATCAGCTTTCACAATATACATTTCTTTTTCGTCACCAAGACCTACACCTTGTTTATTGTCGTTTATTTTCTGGTGGATCTCTTCCCCTAAAGCTGAAAGTTCCTCAATTACATTGTCGGCTTCCTCCCATATAACAATAGCTTTATCTATCTGCTTAAAACTGCGGAACCTTTTAAATAGTTTGATCATTTCGGATATATCTTTTTCATGCACTCCGGCTGCAATCATGGCTGTTCTTACAGCTACAATGTCAGTTTTCTTTTTTTCCAGTTCTACCCGAGCTATCCTATACTCGCTGTTCATGCCAATATACTTTTGAAATTCCTGATATTCTTCAGGCTTTTGTTCCTGTATGTATTTATAAAGTTCATACGAAGCTTTCTTTTGCAAAGATTCATAAGTCCCGCACCCTGACACATAAGCCCTGACAGCCGATAATGTCCTCATGCTAAAAAGACTAAGAACTCCCAAAAAAACAATAAGCACAAATAGAAGTACAAATAAACCATACATCCTGCCGGCAGTTCCATTGTTTTTTTTCATCATTTTTTGTCCTTTATTTACCCGTTACTTGTTATCCCTTACATAAACAATTAAACACTCTCATCACAAAGAGATTTTTTTTGCGTTATTTTATGAATTATTCAAAACTAATAAAGTTATTAGAATAAAAGGGATCAAGATATCAAAAATCAAAACCGGGCCGGTATTATATTGTGCCTTGTTTTTACCGTCTTTTAAATGAACAAGTGCGCAGCCGAAAAGAAAAATTGATGAAGAAATAACTGTTGCCGTCCAGAGAAAAACAGCCATCAAAGCAAAAATTACGGGATACATGTTCCTCTATATTTTTAGTTCTTTTTTTCCCTTAAGTTACGAAAACCGCAAGCGCTATGACCGTTACCCACTTTCCTTTTTTATCGCCTTTAGACGCTTGGGTTATATTGATGGTCTTGAATATATTTCCGCTGGCCCGGTACACTTGTTTTCTTTCATCCCAGGCTTTATCTACGTCAAACGGGATACCTAGAGTTGTTGCCAGCATAGTCGCGGCTAGATCTTCGGCATAATCACCCGAAACTTTTTGGCTCTCGCCATAAGCATGATGTTCCGACAAATACCCGTAATGCTGTCTGTCTTTAGGCACTGCCACGCCTACTGCGGCCGTCAAAAGCCTGCCCGGCTCGTTAGTTTCGTTTCTAGCCATTACGCAAAAAGTTATCTGCCCTGCCTTTAAGAGAGAGAGCCCTTCATTTTTTGATATTGTTTTACACTGCGGAGGCAATATACTGGAAACGCTTACAAGATTACATTTTTCTATTCCGGCCTGCCTTAATGCCATCTCAAAAGAAGCCAGTTTATCTTTATGAACACCCATCCCTTTTGTAAAAAAAATCTTTGAAGGTATTATATTGACCATAGATCTTCCTCTCTTTTTGGTTAAGGTGAATAACAAATTTCGATTCATTATATGCTATTATAAACAAGGTTTAAAGAAATAATTTTATTTGGGTATTTTTTCACCCTTAAGAATATTCGGTAAAGGTGAAGCATCTATCCTCATACCGCCGTCATGTTCAATTTTAATAGTGTAGATCATTCCCGGGACAAACATAGTTCCCGGCGCTTCTATCTGAGCATTTTTGATACCCTCTTTTTTTGCATCTGTGTTGTTTAATGCATACTGCCAGAATTGTTCCCATAATTTTTTCTCGAATTCGTTTTTAGCACCTATAACCTCATAACCGCTTGGCACGCTGTTCGGAGAGGTAATGTTATATTCCTGGGTGTTCTTCCCGTCAAGCATAAATACTTTCCAAAAAAGATAAACACTTTTTCCTTTCAGTTTATCCGCCGTTCTTATGTGAACATCGTCAAACCTAATAACCAAAGACTGGAATTGTATAATGTTCCCCGAAAAAGTAAAATACCGAGGTACAAGCGGTTTATTCAAAGAATCATATTCCAAAAACTTAATAGTGGTCTTTAATTTTTTTTCGTTTTCATCAAACTGAACATTAGTAACCAAAACTTCCGCGACCCGAGAATCCGCCTCCAGCCTTTTAATTACCTGTTTCAAAACTCGCCCTTCATAAATTTGATCAATAAAATACTTCCCAAAAACCCCAGCAGCAACAATGATCAGCACCGTAAAAATAATCTTTATCTTTTTCATGCCTTCTAAACTCCCTAATATTAAAACAACAATTTACTGAGTACAGTATACTACAAATGAGATAGTTTAAATATTTTTTTATGCAGACATTAAAGTCGCGGCGATTGTATGGTATTGCGGTATTGACCATTTACCGGCGGGCCTAAAAGATAAGCTGTAGTTTAGTACTTTTTTTAGGTTGTTTGACGAGATAGCTTGTATTAGTTCTTTTGATATATCTTTTTCGCCGTCTCCGTAATGTGTGTTTAAAAAGAAACTTAGTGTTCTGTAAACAGCGTTTCTTTCTTCAATATCTTTATCCGTTATCCTTCGGGCGGATAACATCATAGCGTAAAGATCAAATCGTAATTTTTTTCTTTCATCGTCGTTATCGATCATTTTCATCTCGTCTGTGTCTACTTTCAATATTCTTGTACCCGGAGCTTCTGCCTTTAATCTTTCAGCGTCTTTTTTCTTGAATCCGCTCGGAACCTTAACAATGATCCGTTCAAATATCTTTTCATCGCTGTCAGTATTCATTTTATTTTCTTTATTCCTTATAGCCTTGATATGCGCTAAAAGGTTATCAATGTTCCCCGTATCGGCAATTTCAAGATCGAACCTGTCGCCGAAACCTGCTGTTTGATCATTCCCCCATTTATCGGCTTCGTATTCTTTATTATTTTCATAAAGTGTGTGATCAACTAAAAGCGTATATCTGCCGTCATGTATATTGGTCGGGATCATTAGCCCTGTATCTGCGGCATCATTCAGATTTGATTGCGAAATTGATGTTTTTCCTATCTCCACTTTAATCCATCTGTCTATGAGACTTAATAGATCTTTATGATTTGTTAATCTCGGAATGTATCCGTCTACACGTTTTTCAAATATTTCGTTCGCGTTCATTGAATATTTTTTATTTGATCCGACAAGGATCGTCACAAAACCCCTCTCGTGAAGCTCAGATGTAGCGGAATGTCTAATGTCGCTCGAGAATAATCCGTAAAGATAGTTTCCGACATGCATTATCTCTTTCCTGTCATATCCTTTCTTTTTTACATATCTTTCAAGATCCGGACGGTCGTTATCATAATGCCATTCATCTATGTATTTTCTCAATTCCGGCTTTATAGAAAATATCGCTTCCATAATACTTTCAACTTGAGGATTCATGGACGAAACAACGACTTCAAGTCCTCTCTCTTTTAGTGCTTTAAAAAGTTTTACTATTTCGTCATGATTAAAATTCTGCATCCATTGTTCCAATACCTCGTCTATCTCAAACGAAATAAGTTTTATCGCTTTTTCAGGTCTCTTGCACACGATCTTCTTTTCCGGAAGATCAAAAAGATTTTCGCCGGTTCTTTCAAGCGTTATTTCTTCTCCGAGAGCTGTTTCCATTGTTGCTGTTTCGGTGATTTCCGGGGCACAAGGTTCCCTTAATAATCTTACCGTTATGGAATCAATGATTTTTCGGTTCATCTCACTTAAAGGAAAACAATGTTTTTCAAGCGCGACAAAATTATCGAATGACAAACCCAAAGATACCAATTTCTTTATCATTTCCTCTTTCAGGTCGTTCCCGATAAGGCTTTCATCGATACCTTCGCTAACCCGCGCAACTTTATCAAGGATCGCCCGGTAATTTTGTAAATATCTCGTAATGTCTTTTCGTTCTTTTTCTCCTCTACCATACTCTTCAAATATTTCCAGTACTTCCCTTTCAAAAGACGTAAGCCCGGATCTTTTTTTCCGCATGGCTTCTTCCCAAAGTTCCTGATCTCTTAGTCTGCTGACAGCACTTAGCGCCCGTTCACTGCGTCTTTCAACTTCTGTTTTATCCTGAGTTTTTTTAACTACCGGAATACTTCCTAAAAATATCTTGCCGCTATTATGATACAATAAACCGTTTTCGTGTCCGTCAATGCTTATTGTCATACCGTTTAGCATTTCCGTTTCACCTATAAACCAATTTTTTTCTTCATCCGGTTTTTCCATTCCCACTACACCGTAAACTGCAGTTATTCCTTCCTGCTGTGCCAATGTTTCGGCATAAACCGATAAAGCATGAGCCACAATATGAACACCTTTCGGGATCTTATTGATCATTTCCTGATTGACCCTATCAAGAAAAAGTATTACTCCGTCAATATCTTTCGGCTGTTCTGTCTTGTATTTTTCTAGTAAAATACGAGCTATATCCATATCATTTGCCACCCATCCGCGAAAAGCGCCTCCGCTTACACCATGACCGCGGCCGATAGGAGACAGCTCATCCGAATCATAAAATTCTGGATGTTCGTCGCGTTCAATATCATCGTTAGTTTGTGTTATCCAAATTTTGCCCAACTCAATGGTAAACTCAAAATGCGGCCTGTTCACAAATCCCTCTTTTATCTTATGCGCTACCATAAGAAGCTGTTCATACAGTTCCGGCTCTAGTTCTTCCAATGTTTGTTCATCATCAAATTGTTTTTCCGAATTGCTCATAAGAATATAATTCTGTTCCGCCCGGCTCATAAGCTGTTCGCCGATAGAACGAAAACGAAATTTCCCCTGAATAACTTCTCTTCCGTCAGGTAGAAGCCGCAGAGCGGCGGCTCCGGTACCTGATATGCGTCCGTCTTCGGTAGTATTAAGATTACCGAAAACACCTTTTTCAAGAATTACAACCGATCCCCATTCCGGCGATATGCGATGTCTTGCCCTATATTCCTGAGCTTCAGAGGATCCCCATGATTCATAGACAGCATCGATCGCGAGCATAACCTGGTCTATCATATTTTCAGGGATTACCGCGCCTTTACCGTAAGTCTTAATAATATTTTTATATTTTTCACAAACATCTTTCATTTGCTCGGCACTTAATGAATCTTTATCGTATATGTTCACGACTTTATCAAAATGTTCGCTCGGTATGCCAAAAACATTGATAGCATATGACCTTAAAAATTCAGCGTAAGTATCATAAGCGAACCACACGTCTTTGCTTGTTTTGGCAAGGTCTTCTGCTTCAAAATCGTTCATGCCTATATTAGGAATAGTTGCCAAAAGTCCGGGCAGAGTAAACGCCGAACCGCTTCTAGCGTATAGAAGCAATTTCAGATCAGGATATTTTGATTCTTGTCTTAATAAATCTATTTCTTTTTTTACCTGTTCCCTGAACGCTTCTGATTTAAATATTTCCGGCTGTTTTAAAAGTTCCGCGCTTAATATAACTCCCGGCGGTACGGGCAAACCCATTTGTGTCATTTTGACAAGATTAAGACCTTTCTTGCTCCATTTGGAAAGCAGTTCATCGCGCGGTATAACATCTGTTTGTCCGAAACGGAAAAAATTGTCGGTAAGATTTTTTATTTTAATGCTCTTGTTTGGTTTTAGGGGCATATCATTTTCAGCGGTTAATTCTTTTTCAAGTATTTCCTCAATGCCGATAAGCGCACTGTCAAATATTGGGATAGCGGAATCTTGAACGATCGTATCAATTATATTTGCTGCTATTCTTTCGGCTTCTTCAGTATTGATCGAGTGCGCGTCTTGTTCACCCCACGAAGTTTTTACAGTTCTTTTTTCAGGCCTGGATATTTTTTGCCATTCGTCTTTTAAATAATTATAATCTTTACCCGGCAAAGAACGGCTGGTAATGTATCGAATATCCTCATTTATTTTTCTTTGTATCTTGTGAGCTTCGGTCCTAAGCGCTCTAACAAGATCATGTAACTGAGAATATGTGATATCCCCGTTATACAATTCTTTTAAATGATGTTCAAACTCGATCCCGCCAAGTCCTGATGAGTTAATAAATCTCCCCATAGCCGAAAGCACGGGAACTAGCGCTTTTATATCGTCTAAAGTCCTGCACTTATCGAATGTCTTCATTGCCTCCGCCATAGCGTCCCGGCCCATAAGATGCATGTTGTAATCCATTTCCATAAGCTTATCTCTTGTTATGTCATCACTTAGCGAATTCTGGTCATCCTCCTTATATGTCATAAGATATTCTTTTAATTTTAACCTACAGTCCGCTAAATTAATTAGTATTCTCGTAGGTTCTCCCAGATCGATCGCGTCACATAATAACTTATGTTCTTTTTCCATAAATTCTTGCTGTTTCAAATTGAGCTGTGCACCTTTAACAATTGGGATAACTTTTGCCTGCACGGTGCCGTACTGTTCCACAAGAGAGTAATACATCCTTATCATGCCGAATAGTTTTTCTGTTTTATACTTCGTTTCTTCCGAACCCATATCTTCTACGATAGTCAAACATTCATCCATATCGACCGTCAAAATATCTTCTACGAATTTATCCGCTTCATTTGATATTTTGTGCCCTCTTTCATTAAGCTTATCTACTAAAGTGTTCAGAAGTTCACGCATTGATAGTAAATACTTTTCGCCCAGGCTCATTTCCATATTTTGCGTATTCTCAAGATCATACCCTGAAAATCTCGAAATATCCCCGTCTTTCCAAAATAGAAGTATATTGCGCGTATACGGAAGTAAATGTTTCCCCGGCCTATCGTGTACAAATCTTCGCAAAGATGTATACCAATTGTTATAACCCCCGCCATCCATATACGCGGCAGCGTTAGCAACACGCCTTGCTGCATCCTCTTTTAACGCTCCTCCTCGCCGTCGTGCTTCTTCGATCTTTAGGAGATAATAATATATACTTCCGGCTTCGGGCGTCATGCTGTCAATAACCGGGCTGTTCTTTTGGTATATCGCATATCTGGCGTGGTCCATGTTTTCATTCTTCATATCATACAAAAATGACATCATGAAAGCATATTCGGTAACCAGATCTTTTTTTACTTTCACAGAACCGAGTATATTAAATAACTTATCTAAAGTAGTTCCTCCAAGCTCCAAAGACAGTAATATCTCGATCGCTTTTTGTGTTGAATTAAGTTTTCCTTCACCAAAGATAGCGCTTATTCTGTATAGAGTGTCTTCACTATCATATGATCGGGAACTATTTGTCAGGAGAACTTTCTTGAATTTCTCGTTCTCTGTCGCAGTGTTTGACGGATCCATATAAAGGTCCCACAAATATGCCGTAAAAGTTTCATTGTTAAAATGATACGAACTTTTTCCGATAATGATTTCCATCAAAATATAATGTTCCTGCACCATATCGTTTTCCAAAATATATCGCCTTAAATATTTTAGTTTTGTGTCTCTGTCTATAAGGCTCATTATTTTAGAGATAAAGTGTTCTTGATTTTCATTTTCGTACTCCTCGTAGTGCAATGTATTTAGTTCTTCTTGTTTTTCTGCTATATCAGGATCATTTTTCACTTCCTCTTCAATAATCCTTACTTCATTTCTTTCCATCTCTCTGCCCTGAATGCGTTCATCGACTCTTTTGTTTACCATAGCATCTATCTCTCTCTCAAGATCATTTATATGTATCTTATTTCCAGCCAATTTATTCCACACTTTAGATACAGCTTCATATGAAAGGAGCGGTTTTACATTTTTTATCATGTTTTCGAGAAAACTTTCTCCTTCCGGCAGTTCGTTTTTCACATATTTAAATATCGGAATTATCTTGTCCAGCCTTATCATGACGGGTTTTTTGTTTTTTGCCAGCGCTTTTTTAATAACGTTGTTAAGCTGTTCAGGAACATTCACTCCTCCGACTAACCCTTCTTCGCGGTCAAGGAGCACCATCATCCTTTCCTCTTTATCATCCATATATTTGGCCATCAAACTGAACCGCACCTCAGGTATTTCACATATAGCGCTATAGTCTCCATAAAATATTATAGGTAGTCGTTTTTCAAGCATATTGCATATTTCGTAATCCAATCCGGAATTGTTTCCGTCCGAATGATCCATCATAAAAGATAAAATGTTCTTCTCTTTAAGCATAGCTATTTTCGCTTCCACTGAAGCGTTTTCTATGCCAAGAGCGCTCGCGCTCTTATTGTCGATAAACGATCGTAATCGTTCACCCAGAAGATTTTTTTTCTGATTCCTAGACTCCGGATCATCTACATAATTAATATCATCAAAGATAACTCGTTGTGCCCTGAGAGCATCATCATGACCAAGCTCAAAACATAAAGCTTCATGAACTATCAGTTCCGCTAAAAACGGCAGTTCAAATCCCCACAGATCCTCTGCTAACCCTATCTCGTTTTCATCACCATAGGCAATAGCATAATCATGTTTTCCTTTTATAATAGGCGCAAACGAAAAAATATTCCCCTCTTTAAAAATTCTTTCTATCCGCTCATCAGCGGTTCCGATAGCTGCCAGAATTTTGTCAAATCTTTCTTTTTCGTATGGATTCCCGGGCTTAGAGAATATCTCTCTTGCTTTTGGTAATAGTTCCTGAATATTCTTGATTATCTCATTTTTATTTTTTACTTCCTTTTTATGTAATTTTGCCCTGTCCTCATTTACTACCCGCATAGACCCTAACTCCATCCGTGCTTCATTTCCGTTTTTTGAGCATATAAAACCAGCTGGATGCGTATTCTCCACTTTTGTAATTAATTCGCCGTTACTATCAACATCTATACTTACCCAATATGTTCTTTGTTTTTTATTTCCTTGTGCCGAAAACCTGCACATAATAAGATTTTCTTTTAATTCCGGGGTGTGAACAAAAAATTGAAACCCTTTAAAATGCGTCGCCCTTATCCTGGTGTTTTCCTTTGCTTTTCTGACGATCTTTTCAAGATCGATACCCGCCCCCTTTTCATACCCTAAAGCTTTGACGGCTATTTCAATGGCTTCTCTAATTACACTGTAATCCTGGGCTTCCTGCCCCAAAATACTATTATTAATTATAGGAACAGCTAGTTTATTTAGATCATTTCCTCCTGAGGACCGCTCACAAGCAGTCCTCAACCCCATATCCTGTGAAGTCCCCTGAAACGCAAAAAAACACATCACTAACAATGAGACAACTTTAACAATAGAACTATTATTAACCAATCTATTCATAATCGTGACATTATATCATATCCCAACTTTTTTCTAAAGTTTTATTCTGCTAACATAATGCGAAACACCTCTCTCCTTAAGTTCGAGCTAGGATGAGACAGTTAGTACATTTTCTGATGATTAGGGAGCTATAGGCATTTTTCGATCCTTTTTTAACAATTACCAGTCCTGATGCCGATTGCTTCGAAAAGCAGCTCTGCTGCTTGGAGAATGCATGAGTCATCAGGGTTAAAAAAGGATTGAAAAATGCCGTCGTTTAGCTCCCGTGTCAGAAAATGTACTAACTGTCTCATCCGTACTTTAGCTTATTCTAAAAATCTTCGGCGACTTGGCCGGCGTTGGGGGGAATTGTTGTTGGGGGTTCTTGGATTACTTTTAATTGTTTCCATTTGCCTTCTTTATATCTCATGTAGACAACCACTGATGATATCATGAAAATTATAACTAATGTTGTCCATCCTGTTTCTGCTGTTGTGCCATATACCTTCATCATTACGAAAATAATGGGGACAAGTATCCAATGAAGCGCAACAGAATAGCACATTGCCCAGAAAGTGTCTCCCGCTCCGCGAAGTGCCCCTACATAAATAAATATCATTGCCTCAACGAGAACATATAAAGAAGCCATCCTCACCATAAAGACAGCTAAAGGCGCCGCAAGCATAAAAGCTTCCTGCGAGCCATTGGGCCTAAATACATTTATAAGTAATCCCGGGAAAAAAACAAAAAATATTAAAATTATTATTGAGTATAATATTCCTAGCTTTAACCCGGAACTTACGGATCTCTCCGCTATTTCAGGTCTTCCCGCTCCCATGTATCTGCCGACTAGACTTGTAACAGCTATCTCAAGCCCTATTAGAGGCAAAAAAGCTACAAGATCCCAGTTAAAAACTATTGTTGATGCTGTTGCGGTTGCTAACCCTTTAGAATGAAATATCAAAACGATGCAGTTGAACGCCAAAAGATTAAGGAACATTTCTATTCCCGGCGGATATCCGAATTTTAATAATTTTTTCATTATCGGCCAAACAAAAAGTTTAGCTTTTTTCATAGAATATTCGATTCTGTTCTTTTTGCTGAAATATGAAACAATAAAAACTAATAATGCGCTCATGCTCCCTATAACAGTTCCATATGCAGCGCCTCTTATACCAAGAGCCGGCACCCCGAACTTACCGAAAATAAGAACATAATTCAAACAAATATTAACACTCATAGCAGTAGCTGCCGCTATCATAACTGTTTTAGTTCGTCCTATCCCTGAAAAAAAACTGCTGAAACAATTTCTTACTAGAACAATAACTGATCCATTGATCAAAATATTAAAATATATTTTCTGATAAATTAGCTGTTCATTGTCGATCCCTGTTTTATCAAAAAGAAAAAGCGCAAAAGGCTTGCATAAAATTATAATAGGTGCTGCAACAACAGCTATAATAACGGCCTGATTCACAACTGTAGCACAAATATTTTTTTGGCCTGACCCGAGATACTGCGCAACTAAAGCCGTAGAATAACTTGTGAGACCCAAAAAGAATGTTATCATCATAAAAGCGCTAAGACCCCCGCCAAGAGTCGCATTCATCATGTTCGGCCCGACCCGCGACAAAAACAATCGATCGGTAAATATCATAATGGTGTAGCATGCCTGCGATACAACAATAGGCATTGCAAGATTGATCATCTCCCGCATGCCTCCGGCAACAACATGGGGCATATCTTTTTTTTGTATTTTATATTTTCCCACTGTACCTTCTGTATAATCCGTTCTCTTTTGAAACAAGTTCGGAATGTGTGCCGTCTTCTACTATTTTACCTCTCTCAATTACAAGTATTCGGCTGGCAAAATCGATGGTAGTTAAACGATGTGAAATTATAAGTGTGGTATGCCCTTTCACTAACCCTGCCAGGGCTTTTTTAAAAAGATCTTCTGATTCGGGATCAAGTGCCGCAGTCGGTTCGTCCAAGATAAGGATTGGAGCATTCTTAAGATATGCTCTTGCTATAGTTATCCTTTGCCTTTCGCCTCCCGAAAGCTTTGTTCCTCTTTCTCCAACTTCGGTTTGATACCCTTTAGGAAATTTTTTAATAAAAATATCGGCATAGGCTTTTTTAGCTGCTTCTTCAATTTCTTCCATTGTTGCATTGGGCTTACCGTATCTCAAATTATCTTCAATTGTACCGTTAAGCAAGATCGGGCTTTGCGCAACAAATGAAATATTTTTTCTTAATGACTTCATAGTAACTTGCCTTATATCTTCCCCGTCTATCTTGATAGAGCCACCGTTAACATCATAAACTCTTAAAAGAAGACTCGCTATCGAAGATTTTCCGCCGCCGCTGGCTCCGACTAGAGCAACTGTCGTACCGGGAAGAATATTAAAAGATAGCCCGTTAAAAAGATTTTCAGATCCCGGATAAGCAAAAGATACATCATCAAATTGTATTCCGCCTTCCGGAACATTCATTTCTTTGGCATCAACTTTGTTGCTAATGTTTGGATATGTATCGAAAACCTCGTATATTCTATCTATCGCTACAAGGCTGTTGTCTATAGTCATTCTGAGTTCTGCTAATCTCTGTGTTGGCTGATAAAGCAGTCCCACATAAGCATAAAATGCCATCAGCTCTCCTACAGTAAGATCTCCGCCGATAACTTCAAGCGCCCCCGCCCATAAAACTAATAGAGGCCCCACTGCAGTAAAAAAACCAGTAAGCCCCAATGCCATAGACTGCATTTTGAGATTCAATCTAAGAGATTGATAATAGCTTCTGTTGTTTCGCAGAAACTGTTCTCTCATCATGTCTTCCTGCGTAAATGCCTGTATGGTAGATATAGCGGAAAACTCTTCATGCAGCCCGCCGGATATAACCGAAGCTTTTTGCCTTACATCACGTATAATTTTTCGCAATCGCACTGACAGACCTTTGCCCAAAATAAAATATAGCGGGAAAACAGCAAAAGATATTAAAGCAAGCCTGACATTGGTAAGAAGAAGAACTACCATAATAACCGCAATAAATATTACATCCATAAAAGTGTTGACTACCGCCATGCTTACCAAGTTCTGCGCAGCCGTAATATCCATGGTCATTCTGCTGACTATCTCTCCTGTTTTATTCTGATCAAAATAATTAAGGCTCATCTTTTGAATATGTTCATAAAGCCTTTTCTGAAGATCAAATATAAGCCGATTCCCGAACGTTCCTATAAAATAGGATCTGAAATAACTAGCTACCGCATAAAACACATAAAGCACAATAAGAATGATCATAACACCATTGACCGATGATACGGCCTCCGGCGCTTTTTCGGTAAGATATTTATCGACAATTATTCTTATGCCGATAGGAACGGCAAGAGGTATTATGTAGCGGATAACTCCGGTTGCCATAGCGAGGATCAAACTTCTTTTCCTTTTAAGAGCAACGGCAAAAAATCTTTTTATATTATTCTTTTTCATATGCGGTTTAAATTATACATCATTACCGGAAAAATTTGTATATTTCATTAAACCGATTTGTTCTAACCAAAAATAGTTTGTTTCAGTGTCCACAATCCGAGTATAATGGTTGCAGCTGCTATCGCCATTTTTAATTTTTTTTCGGAAAGTTTCTTTACGCTTTTAGCTGAAAACGGAACCGAAGCAACAGCCCCTATAATGATAAACGGTGCTATTTTTAGGTCCAGAGGTGTTTTCGTCATCAGCATATACGATATTATACCTACCGCACAAGTCAGCCCTTCTGCTAATGATGTTATACCTACAGCACTTTTTCCTTCAACTCCTGATAGAATTTGACCGCTTGTTACTAAAGGCCCGTATCCTCCTCCGCTTATTCCTTTATTGAACGATGCCACAAGTCCCAGCCCGACTATTTTTTGCCATGAAAACTTAAATTCTTTGTTTCTGCATATGGTGATTATTATTCCCATCATCAATACGACTGTCCCTATGTAGATCTTGACCCAGAACTTTGGTATGTTTACAGCTATAAAAATCGAAAAAACAGTTCCGACAATACTGCAAACAGCTAACAACATCGCAACTTTTAAATGCTTTGGTATGTTTCTATTAAAACTTTTAATATAACCGAATGATTTTAATTCTTCCTTTATTTCTGAAAGAACTATTAATTTCGGCTGAAAATTTACGTTCCCTTCTCTATGATGAAAAAACCCGGCCGATATCCCGGTGATTAATTCTGAAATCAAAACTACCGGAACTATCTGCAAAGGTTCATACCCCATCATTAAAAGCACCGGAGTTAAAGTTGTTCCGTATCCCATTCCCAAGGTAGAATCCATATATTCCAATATGAACGCTAATATTATTATTCCTGCTATAAATCCCGGGGTTAGTCCTAATATCATCATTACTCCTTTTCTGTTTATACCAAATCTGAAATTTTCAACTTTTCTATTTTTGTAGCTATATAGTCGCGTATATCTTTCATCACACTAATGACCTTTTTTTCTTTTTCAAGCGGATTATTTTCAAAAAAATATTTACTTACTGCGGATGTAGGAGCTAGAGCTCCATCCATTAGACGTATTACTTCCGCTAGGCTTATTGTATCGGCTCTTTTTGCGAGCATGTACCCGCCATTTGCTCCTCTTTTTGTTTTAACATATCTTGCCTGTCTTAAAGCATTAAAGATCTGGACAAGATATTTTTTCGAAAGATCATACTCTTCATTTATCTCTTCGATCTTCACATACCCTTCCTTATTTTTTCTGGCAAGATATATTAATGCAAGCAATGCATATTCGCTTTTAGTCGTTAACTTCAATTCTTTTCTCCTTTGTATATTTTGTATATGTTTTTAGTATACATTATAAAAATATAATAAGCAAATTTTAATTAATAGTGTCGTCATTCTGAACCGAAGGCGAAGAATCCCAGCCCAACGTAACTGTGATCCTTCGACGATCATTTAACCCGGCACTCACAGCCTTTTGCGAGCAGGTTCTTTTTTTGAGCACTTATTGTATCGACAAATGTATCCTGTTTGTTTTTTCCTGTTGCCATTTGAATCGGCAATGGGCTTTTATGATTATACCCGCGAGTTTCCATTTCTTTGACTTCTTCCTGATGTCTTAAGTACAAAGCTTTGAGCTTGCCTTTCCATCTTAATGTTTCAGGATGATGAGAATATCCTTTTTTCCCAAGCGTTAAAACATTCCACATGGCATGCAGTTCCCTATGTTCACCCAATAGATGGTTTCGGCAAAGCACTGACACAGGGATATCCCATATTCTCATCTATTTCCTATTCCTAGCAAGTCCCGCAACAGCTGCTGGTTTCTTCAACTTCACCAGAATCTGTCATGTAATCTCCGTCTTCTCCGATCTCTTCTATTTCGCCGGAATCTGTCATAGCATCTCCGTCTACAGTTTCTCTTATTTCACCTGAGTCAGTCATGTATTCTTCGGCATAAACATGAACTCCCATAAGACAAACACTAAAAATCAACACCATAATAGTCAAATATTTCTTCATGCCATTCTCCTTTTGTGGTCATATAACCCAAACCACTTAAGTTATTATATCGAAAAATTTATTTATTTACAAGCTCGTCATCCAGAGAAGCACAACCGCCGTCATCCTGAGGAGCGAAGCGACGAAGGATCTCAGTTACATGGGGCTGGGATCCTTCGGCTTCGCCTCAGAATGACGGGTGGGGGTGCTATATAGAAGAAAAAGGCTATTCCGTAGTTTGGAATAGCCTTTTTGAATTAGTATTAATTTAGTATTGCTTGATTAAACGGTAGCCATAGCTCTTTCTTGAGCTGCTTCGTAAGGTGTCGTGCTTTCACAACTAATGTAAAATTCTTCGTTCGAAACTAAATGGTCTGATAAAAATCTACCAGCCTTTTCTCCTGCCTCATACATATCTGTTCCGTATGTTACAATGTGAATAACTGTTTCGAATTTCTGCATGCTAACCACCTATCCTTTCTGTTGATTTGTTTTAACAAAACCAAATTTTTGAATAGTTGTATTGTAAGAAATCATACTCACTAATAGGTTAAGCAATTGTAAAAGATTTGTAAAAGATTTGTAAACGGCTTTGTAGGTACTTTACGGTGTTTATTCACTAAAAATCAAATAAATATCCAACACTTCTAATTGATCTCAAATACTGCGGATCTGTAGGCCTTTTCTCGATCTTTTTTCGGATCCTTGCGATAAAAACATCAACAGTTCTTGTAACAGGCGCCTGCTCATAGCCCCATATGATATCTAGCAGTTCATGCCTTGAAACTATTTCGCCTTTTCGGTTTATTAGATACCTTAATATATCCAATTCTTTTTTCGTGAACTTAAGAACCTTCCCTTTTTTTACAACTTCCATTTTTGAAAAATCTATTTTTATATCGTCAAACTCAACTAATTCCGGTTTTTCCGTTTTTGCTTTCCTATGTATCTCTACGGTCCTTAAACATGCGTTAATTCGCGCAACTAATTCCTTAACGCTGAACGGTTTTGTTATATAATCATCCGCTCCGAGTTCCAGCCCTTTTATTTTATCTTTTTCTAAACTTTTTGCTGTCAGCATAACAACAGGCAAAGTATTCTTTTTCTTTTTTATTTTTTCACAGATATGAAATCCATCAATACCCGGAAGCATAATGTCTAAAATAACAAGATCGAAATCTTCCGCTAGCGCCATGTCTAGTCCCGTCTGACCGTGCGTCGCGACACTGACAAAAAAACCGTTATCCTCAAAGACATCACACACTATCTGAACTATATTTTTTTCATCTTCTATCAGTAATATCTTTTTCATTTTGTCCTCCGAAAAAACTATTTTAATCTATTGGTAATTGTACTATAAATGTACTGCCTTTCCCAACCGCACTTTCTACAGTTATTGTTCCTTTGTGCACCTCTATAACCCTCTTAACGAAAGTTAGCCCCAGCCCTGCACCGGGAATATTATTCTCTACAGCGCTTTCTGCACGGAAAAAATCCTTAAACACCATTTTAGCGTCCTCAGGCTTAATCCCCATACCATGATCTTTAACTTTTATTTCAATTTTATCCGCAATCGCACTTATACTTATTTCTATTCTTTTTTCTTTCAGCGAATATTTATCAGCATTGCTTATAAGATTGATCATTACTTGAACAAAAGCTTCTTCATCAAAAGAAACAAGAGGAAGGTTTTCTTCCCTCTCTAGTGTTATAGTCAGATTGTCTGCCAATCCGTCTCTTTTATAGATATTAATAGCCTTTTCTACTACCGGGACGATATCCCTTTCTTCAAACAAATATTTCTTTTTTATCTTTGGGTTTCTTGTGAATTCCAAAATTTTAGATACATAAGTATTCAGGCGCTTGGCTTCTTCCTCTATAATACCGTAATATCTGAGTCTTCTTTCTTTGTCTTTGAACATGCCGTCTACCAACATTTCTGTAGCGGCCATAATAGCTGCTATCGGTATTTTTAGATCATGTGTAATACTTGAAACAAAATCTTCTCTCATTTTTCTGGTTTTGACAGTATTTATAATGTTGACGGTTATTATAAAAATTATTAAGAGCACCAGAATTAATGCAGCCGAATAAATAACAGCCCATTTCACTGTACGAGAAAAAAGTTTTTTTTGAACATCTTCAACCAATCCTTTTGCCTTAATTTCATCTTGGTCGGGATCAAATATCAGATCATCTATTATTTTCCCCCTGGGATCGGTTATCCTTAAATAAAAACCCCACCCTCCCCAAAATTGAGTGACTTTTAGCAAAATTGGATTCCATCCTTTCTTTAGATGGCTTCTTACAATATCATCATCTACTCTTGCGGGCTTCGATTCTAAATTGTCCATTACGACATTCCCGTTCACCCACATTACCGCGCCGTCATCGCTTCCTACCCTTATTAAAACCGGCCTGCTTGCGGGAGAATATACCCATGTCAAAGCATAAGCCCTGACAAAATCTTTTTTCATAAAAAGATCGCTTAAATTAACATATCCATGATCGGTTTCTTTATACGGCCTTATCCAGAATAATTTTTCTTCATTTTCTAATGTATATTCTTTTTTTACATCAAGGTCTTCGACTATTTGTTTTTCTACCGGCAAAGGTTTGCTGGAATTGTCTATCTGCCCGATAAAATACCAGTCTTTGATTAGCTGAGAATTTTCTGCAAGCCCAATTCCCCTAGCCCTAGAGAGTCCATAATTAACCCAATAATTTTGCGGAGCGATCTTTGCGGCTTTATTGTACGCTATCTTTGCCTTGCCGTAATTACCTAAGAGTTCATTGGCTATTCCAATATCAGTATAAACAGTGGGATGAGTAGGTTCCAGCTCAATGATCTTTTCGAAATCGCCCAAAGCGTTTGTAGGATTGTTCAGCCCGTATAGATATATATTCCCGCGGTCCAAATAATATTCGGTGTTTTCCTCTATGTTGATCAGAGTGTTAAGGATCCTTACGGCCTTACGGTATTCACCTTTAGTGTTGTAATATTCGTAAACATTTTTGATTGTGGATAAAAGCTTATCTTTAGCTTTTTTAGCGTTGTATCCTTCCAATGAATGTTTATAGGTTTTGTTGTATCTGTCGGAATAACTTCGGTATAGATTTTGCAGCCTAAAAACTGCTTTGTCAAAATTTGGAATATTTCCCGGATAATTGGCGATAATATTAAGATATCCTTCTGCTGCCTTTATCTCTTCGCCGGATGTCTCCATCAAATAAGCCAAATCAAAAGATAAAGAAGGCAGCTGTTCGATATCGCTTATTTCTTTGTCTTTTTTATCATTTTCCTCGGCAGAATAAACACTTATACTCAATATTATTGAGCTCAAAAAGATAATAGATGTGATCAGTTTTTTCATGACTTATTTTCCCTTTAAATTGAGAGACCATTATATAAGGAAAAGGTTCTGTTTACAAGTTCCCGGCATTATCCCTTTTCCATTGAGATAAAAATGAACAATGATGTATAATAACATTAACAAGGACAAGGAGTTGAACATGAAAAAAATATTTCTCATCTTTTTTATTTTATTGTTTTTACTCGCGGCCGCCCTTACTGTTTTCCTAATGACTTTTAACATTGATAAATATAAACCGATGATTATTAGTAAAACTGAAGAGGCTACGGGTAAAGGTGTAGCTATTGATGATATCGATCTCTCTTTTAAAGATGGCCTTGGGATAAGCTTTTTAGGCCTCTCCATTTATCCTGATCAGCTCAAGAAAGGAAGTCCTTCTCTGTCAGTTAAAAGCGGAACTATGCTTATAGATATTTTTGCTCTTTTAAAACGCAAAGCGATAGTGAATAAATTAATTTTCACTAGCCCCGCTATTAAAGTTGTCAGAGACGCTAACAATGATGTATCAGTAGGCAGTTTCGATATAAAACCATCCACAGAAAATACACCAGAGTCTCAGGCAATAACCGCCGGCTCTTCACAGCCTCAAAGTCCTATGTTATTTTCAGTTGCTTTATTAGAGATCAATAACGGCACAGTAAGCATAGAGGATAACACAGTTTCTCCCCCCTTAAGTTTTAGCATTAATGACATAGACATAAACATTCAGGATATTTCGCTGGTGGACCCGATAAAATTCAGCGTCAAAGCGGGTGTTTTCGGAACATTGCAAAACATTATCTCTAAAGGTGTTTTAATAATATCACCGGACGGTACAGCAAAATTAGAAAATTCTGTTTTAAATATTGATCTGTCAAAGATCAACATGAAAGATGTATTCAATACTTTCCCTTCATTAAAAAATAGCAATTTAAGCACCGACATTACCGGCAAATTTGATTTAAATGTCTTCTCTCTTCCCCTTGCCCCGGAAAAAATGAAAGATGCCGACGCAAAACTTGATCTGTCAAGTGGTAAGCTCCTTTTCAATAATATGCCTACAGCTTTTTCTGATATTAAAATGACTGCGGATTTAAAGAACGATTCTTTGTCGGTTTCAAATGCATCCCTTAATTTTGCTGAAGGTGCGATCAATGCCTCAGGAACAGTCGAGAATCTTTCAGGCAACCAGTTTTCTGCGCTTAAAGTTGATCTAAAAAAATTATCTCTTAATGCTTTGGTCCCTCCCACGAAATCAAACAGCACCTACTTAAGCGGATATATTTCAGCGGATATAAAAAGTACTTCTCAGGGGTTCAACTGGCCGTTAATGGCAAACACCATTAATGCTTCTGGTAATTTATCTCTTCGTGACGGCTTGATAAACAATATGAACATATTAAAAGAAATATTCAGCCAGATGTCAATGATACCGGGTCTTGAAGATAATCTTAAAAGCAGACTATCCGATGAATACAAACAGCATTTAACACAAAAAGATACTGTTCTTTATCCTATAGACGTAGCCGCTAAAATTGAGAACGGCTCTCTTCGTTGCGACAACATAAACATTAAAACTGATCATTTGACAATACAGGGAACAATTGCTGTAGGTCTCGTAGACCAGGCATTAGGCGGAAAACTGACCGTTCTTATATCTCCGGAACTTTCAAACGCTT
>JADGBB010000079.1 GCA_015231715.1 Candidatus Omnitrophota bacterium | reverse complement strand
TGCAAACAGATGACAATATCATAAAAAAAGATTTAGAGTTTATTGCAGAATCAGAAAGAAATGAGAAAGAAGGGAGAAATTAAGGAATGAAACTCACTGAGTCCACTCTGTTGACTCCGCGATATTATCAGAATAACGCAGTCAGGGAGTTTTTTAGTTATATCGATTACAACCCCGGCAAACACCCGGTTGTCGTACTGCCGACGGGATGTGTCGCAGCAGACACCATTATTAACGAAAATAGGTGTACGCTGGGAAGAAAAAAACGAATTGATAAGATGTATTCGGCTTTTAATGGTTTAAACAAAAAGTCTCAATACAATTACGATAAAAAGCATAAGACTTTTGTACGCTCTTTAACGGGAGATTTTATCCAGCTCAATGAGGTAGAGCATGTTTCGTATAGTGGGGTAAAAGATTTATTGGAATTAACTCTTGAAAACGGGAATTATTTAAAAGCGACACCCGATCATAAAATAATGACCGCTGACGGCTGGAAGCGTATGGACGAATTATCAGAATCTGATATGGTTATGTGTGACACGCTGAAGGCAAAAAAAAGCGGCAACGCAACAAAAAACGGGAAAAGATATAAAGGGGATATTGTTACAACAAATTTATGGCTTCATCCGTATGCATCTAAAGTGAAAACAAATAGAGAAAAAAGAGGCTATACTTTAAGGGTTGAAAAGCATAGAGCAGTATTTGAAGCTAATTTAAACGGATTGACTCTGGATGAATACAAGAAGATATTAAGAACAGACGAAGAGAAAGCTAAAAAATTACAGTATGTCGATCCTTCAATCTATGACATTCATCACATAGATGGAGACCCGTACAACAACGAAGTTAAAAATTTAAAAAAAATGACCAAAAGAGATCACCAGCTTTTACATTCAAAAAAAGCAAAATATCATTTTAACCAGGGAGTGCCCGTCTTTTCAAAAGTTGTATCGGTAGAATATTTTGGGAAAGACCATACTTACGATATAGGATGTTACGAAAATCATAATTTTGTCGCAAATGGTATCGTTGTCCATAACAGCGGAAAATCGCTTGTCATGGCAATGATTATCCTTGAAATGCTGAAATTTGAGGGGACGCGGGTACTGGTTTTAGCTCACAGATCAAAACTTCTTGAACAAAACGCGCAGGAGTTGACCGGATTACTCAATAACATTTTTTATGATGTTGGTATCTATTCAGCAAGCCTGAAGCAGCGGGACACAAAAAGCCGGATATTATTTGCAGGGATTCAGTCAGTTTATAATAAGGCGTGGGAGCTGGGATTTTTCGACATGATACTGGTTGACGAAGCGCACAGGATAAACATAAAATCAGAGGGCATGTACCGGCAGTTTTTAGATGAGCAGACTAAAATAAACCCGAAAATTGTTATCGGCGGATTGACCGCGACAGCATACCGGATGAAGGGAGGAATGGTCTGCGATTCAGCGCACGAACACAGGATTTTTGACGATATCTGTTATGAAGTGTCAATCCGGGAGTTGATGGATGAAACTCACTATAAAAATCTGGATAAAAAACAGTATCTCTGCCCGATAATTTCACCTTCAAAAGCGATGCAAAGCCGGGTTGACCTGTCAGGAGTAAAAATCAGAGGCGGCGAATACGTCCAGGGTGAAATGGAAACCGCGTTCATGGTCGATGAATTGATAGAAAATACAGTCAATGAAATTTTATCGTACGTCCATAATCGGAATAAAATTTTGATTTTTACGGCAGGGATTAAACACTGCGAAACCGTTTATGAAACTTTACTTTCAAAAGGGTGTACTGCCGGGCGCGTTCACTCAAAAATCAAGCATGAAGAAAATGAACAGACTTTAAAAGATTTCCGCGAAGGGAAAATAAAGTTTCTGCTTAATGTTGATACTTTAACAGAAGGCTATAACGAAAAAGCGATTGACTGTATTGCAGTTTTACGGGCAACACAAAGTGTAGGGCTTTTCGTGCAAATAGCCGGAAGAGGCTTCAGGATTCACCCCTCAAAAAATGACTGTTTGCTTTTAGACTTCGGCGGGACTATACAGCGGCACGGGCCGATTGACAAAATTGAGATACGAAAACATAAAGAAGGCACGGGCCGGACAGTTTACACTTCGCCTCAGAAGGAGTGCCCGAAATGTACGAGTCTGGTATCGGTTCAGGCTCTAACCTGCCCGGACTGCGGGTATGAGTTCCCACTCCCTGAAAGACACGATGACGAAGCGAGTCTAGAAAGCATACTCAGCAAGTGGAAACCGCCGACAGAATATGAGGTCCATCACGTTACATACGGCAGGCATCAGAAAGCAGACAAGCCGGATTCAATGCGGGTCGATTATCACATTGACATGGGTACAAAATTCAGTGAATATATCTGCCTTGACCATGATGGATTCGCACGCAAAAAAGCTGGTCAATGGGTAAAAAAGGGGACGCAGGAGCCGATAAATTCAGTCGATGACGCGTTAATTTGTCACGAAGTATTCAGACAGCCGAAAAGTATTCTGGTCAATGAAAATGAAAAATTTCCGCGGATAGTCAGCTATATATTTGAAACTGCTGAAGAAGAGGCGGCAAGGGTAAAAGAATCAAGAGAGGCTGAAGAGCGGAAAGTCAACGAAAAACTGGAAGAGTTGATATGGTAGACCGGGAATTTTTCATTAAAAACCTATGGCGGAAAAAAGCAGGATTTCCGGAGCTTGACCCACCAGAGCCGGTTGACATTAACGATCTTGCACAGTCCGAATGGTCAGCAGAGTTTGAACAGCTTATGCGTAACCGCCTGATAATGGGCGCGATGCGATACGGCAAACTACACGAACCCGGCAAGGCTCAATACGAGAGAACAAAGTCAATCCTGCGCCGGATATCTCAGTATAGAGTGACAGGCAATAAAGAATTATTAGTTGACGCTGCAAATTTATGTATGTTAGAATTTGAAGAGTGTCATCACCCTGAAGCGCCCTTTCATGCGGTAGATGACGGCGAACACGTTGATAAAATAAACCGGAGAAAACAATGACAAAAAAGAATGAATTGCAAGTTTACAAGCCGCAGTCTTTGCAAATTCAGGACACGGCCTGGAACTCTCTGTCTGAAAACAGTAAAAAAGGGTATAAGTCAGATTTTGACCTGTTCTTTAAATTTATAAACAAGTCGCCGAAGGCCGTAACCGCCAGCGATGTCTTGACTTTTATCGAACACCTGAAGGCTGAAGGCTATAAAAACTCTTCAATAAACCGAAAGACTGCCAGCCTGTCAAAAATGTTCAGAGTGTTGAAGATTACGGGAGAGATCAAAGAAAATCCGGTTGAGCTTTTAAAAGAATTTAAAAATATCAGTATGAAAACCAGCCGGGAAGTTAGAAACACATTGACAATGAAAGAGATTCAAAAAGCGATTAAGATTACAAAAAAGACAACTAATCGGGAAATAAAGCATATTTTAATTATCCGCGCCCTGGCTAAAACAGGGCTCAGGATATCAGAGCTTTTAGCAATCAAGCATAAAGACATTGAAAAGCACGACCGGAATAATGTAATTATCAGGATAGTCGGCAAGGGTCAAAAAGAGCGGTTTGTATTCCTCGAAAATAGTTTTTTAAAAGAGGTTAAGTCAGAGTTTCCGCTTACTGATAAAACTGAATATCTATTTTATCTCAGAAACTTTACTCCGTATAAAAGACAGGAGGTATGGCGGTTTTTTAAAGATTTTTTTCAGGCCCGGATAGGCAAACACGTCCACCCGCACCAGTTAAGGCATACATTCGCAACGTACAAGATTTTTGAAGAGAAGAAAGACATAAAGGCAGTGAGTTTATATTTGGGTCATCACAGCTCGTCGATCACTATTGACTGCTACGTCGATACGTCTTTAGACGTAAAAAAATCAAAGGTAAAAATTTAACCAACAAAAGACCCGTTATGAATTGAGATTTTTTAAAAAAAATCTAAAAATTGTCTTGACATAAATACTAATAAAAAATATTGTCTTGAAACATGGA
>JADGBB010000078.1 GCA_015231715.1 Candidatus Omnitrophota bacterium | reverse complement strand
GAATGGACCCATTATTAGATAGTCCATGTTTGTTCGCATGAAGCATCTGTACGCGTCATGCGGAGTGCAGACTATCGGTTCGCCTCTTACGTTGAATGATGTGTTTATTACCATTGGTACGCCTTTTATGGCTTTAAAGCTTTTAATCATTTCGTAATAGAGCGGGTTGTCTTCTTTTTTTACTGTTTGAACTCTCGCGGAATAATCCACATGAGTTATCGCCGGGACAGTTGATCTTTTAACCTTGAGTTTATCTAAACCGAATAGATCTTTTATTTCCGCGTTTTCACATCGTTTGCTTTTAGCTACAGGAGATACTACAAGCATATATGGGCTTTCACCGTTAAGATCGAAATATTCTTTGGTATCTTCTAATAGAGCGCTCGGCGCGAATGGTCTGAAAGATTCACGGAATTTAATTTTTAAGTTGATGGTACTTTGCATTTCTAGTGAAGTGGGGTCTCCCAGAATACTTCTTGAACCCAAAGCTCTCGGACCAAATTCCATTCTACCTTGAAACCAACCGATGACATTTCCTTGTGCTATAAGCTCGGCTGTTTTTTTAGGGATCTCTGATATATCAACTTTTTCATATGGTATATTTTCATTTTCCAAATATTCTCTTATTTCTTCATCATTGAATACCGGGCCCAATAAACTGGACTTTTGGCTGTCTTTTCCTGCTGCTATTTTTCTTTCATGTCCCCGATATTCGTGCCACCCTATCAATGCCGCGCCTAAGGCGCTGCCGGCGTCTGAAGCCGCAGGCTGTATCCAAATATTCTTAAAAGGACCTTCTCTCAAAAGTTTTCCGTTCGATACACAATTTAATGAAACACCGCCGGCAAGACAAAGGTTTTCTTCGCCCGTAACTTTGTGGACATGTTCCGCTATTTTTAAAATAACTTTTTCTGTTACAACCTGTATGGATTTAGCTATATCCATATGTTTTTGTTCTAGCTTGCTCTCCGGCGACCTGTGTGCTCCGTCAAATAGGTCATCAAACTTTTTATTAGTCATTGTAAGACCTGTACAATAATTAAAATATTTCATGTTCAATTTGAAAGAACCGTCATCTTTAAGGTCTATTAAATTATCCAGAATTTTATCGACATATAAAGGTTCACCGTAGGGCGCCAGACCCATCAGTTTATATTCGCCTGAATTAACTCTGAACCCGCAATAATAAGTGAAGGCTGAATATAATAATCCCAGTGAATGCGGGAACTTTATTTCTTTTATAAGTTCTATTTTATTATCTTCACCTTTGCCAAAACTTACTGTAGCCCATTCTCCTACCCCGTCAACCGTAAGTATCGCCGCTTTCTTAAAAGGTGAAGGATAAAAAGCTCCTCCGGCATGCGAATGATGATGTTCCGGAAAAATTATCTGCCCCTCGTATCCGAGTTTTGTGGCAATTAAGTCTTTCATAAAAAGTTTACTTTTTATCCATGGCGGCATAGCTTCTAAAAATGAGCGTATTCCGAAAGGCACAAATGCAAGATAAGTTTCAAGCAGTCTTTCGAATTTCAGAAAAGGCTTGTCATAAAATGCCACAAGGTCTAAATCTTTTGCGGTTATACCCGCTTCTTTTAGACAGAAATTCACGGCATTTTCAGGGAAAGACGGATCATGTTTTTTTCTCGTGAATCTTTCTTCCTGAGCCGCAGCAACAATCTCGCCGTCTTTAAGCAACGCAGCAGCAGAATCATGATAAAATGCCGAAATGCCCAATATATATTTTTTATTTCGCACTGAACCACTCCACGGTTTTCTTTAACCCTTCGTCAAAACTAGTTTTTGGTTCTACGCCTAAAATGTTTTTCAGTTTCGTAATATCTGCATATGTTCTATCCGGATCGCCCGGTCTTCTTTCGCCATAAAGGTTATCTATACTCTTACCCATTATTTTTTTCAAAGTTTCTGCTACATCCAGGACCGAATAAGATTCTCCTGTCCCGACATTAAAAAATTTGCCGCTAACACCTTTTGCTGTACATGCCGCTATATTTGCGCGCGCCACATCACCCACATAAACAAAATCCCTTTCTTGTTTCCCTTCGCCGTCGATAGTACAAGGTTTATTGTTTTGAAGTTTTTCTATAAATGCCGGGATAACAGCCGAATACTGTGATTCCGGATTCTGCCTTGGTCCGTAAACATTAAAATATCTTAAGGAAACTGTTTCTAATCCTAAAGTTGCCGAAGCCATTCTGCAGTAAAGTTCTCCCGCAAGTTTACTAACTCCGTAAGGCGACAAAGGATTAGTCTGAAAATCTTCTGTTTGAGGATATACGTCCGAATCCCCGTAAGCCGCGCTAGTGGAGGCGTATACCATTCTTTTTACTTTTTCTTCTCTGGCATAAATTACCATATTCAAAGTTCCGGTCGCATTGACATCATGAGTTTCAAACGGAGCATCTACACTTTTTGCTACACTTCGTAAAGCAGCTTGATGAATAACATAATCTATCCCGTTAAGCGCTTTTTTCACATCTGGTGTATTTCTGATGTCACCTTTAATAAAATCTATTTTATCCATAATAGGAGTAAGGTTTTCAATAAAGCCGGCGGATAGGTTATCAAGAACCCTGACTTGTTCGCCTTTTTTTACTAAGGCTTCTACAATATTAGATCCTATAAACCCCGCTCCGCCCGTTACTAAATACTTAGCCATATTACCCCTTTCTACAATTTAACTATGTGATCTTTCTTGATCCCTAATTTCCCGAATATATTTCGTGTATCAAAAATTAGTTTCGTATTTTCTGCTATCATTTTATAATCTACATTTGTATGATCCGCTAAAATAACCACTAGATCTTGGTCTTTCAATAAAGCTTTTGAGAGTTTTTTCGATTTCATATTTCCAAGCTCGATTGAAGGAATAAATGGATCATGATAACAAAGATCGATTTTCAGTTTTAAAAGAGCGCTAATAGTATCTAAAGCGGGTGAATCTCTTAGATCATTAATATCTTTTTTGTAGGTAACTCCCATTATCAGAATTTTGGCATCTTGCAGCTCTACTTTATTTTTATTCAAAAATGTTTTTATTCTTGCTACTATCTCTAGCGGCACTTCATAATTTACTTTAGTCGCAAGATCGATCATTTTAGTTTTAAATCCGATTTTTTTTGCTCTCCATGAAAGATATACGGGATCCGCCGGGATACAATGTCCTCCTATCCCTGGACCGGGATAAAAAGGCATGAAACCAAACGGCTTAGTTTTAGCGGCTTCTATTACCTCCCACACATCAATATTTAATCTGTGGCACACATGCGCAAACTCATTTATAAGACCTATATTTACACTTCTGAATGTATTCTCCAAAAGTTTTGTTACTTCAGCTACTTCAGGTGAGGAAACTTCTATAACTTTTTCGACTACCGTAGAATACAAAATTTTCGCAAGCTTAGTAGCTTTTTCTGTTATGCCGCCAACAACTTTGGGTATATTTGAAAAATCATATTTAGGATTACCTGGATCGATCCTTTCAGGAGAGAATGCCAGAAAAACGTCTTCCCCGCATATTAGCCCTGTTTTCTCCAGTAAAGGCTTTACAAGATCTCTTGTTGTTCCCGGATACGTAGTGCTTTCAATAACCACCAGTTGTCCCTTTTTCAGATGTTTTGCCAAAGATTTAGTAGAAGCCACTATGTATGAAACATCCGGAGTACGTGTTTTACTTAGAGGAGTCGGGACACACATTATGATAACATCTGATCCGTCCAGAATAGTCTCACTTTCGGAAACTTTGAAATTGCATTTTTCGTTTATTGATCTAATTTGCTGATCTTTGATGTCATTAATGTAGCTTATGCCATTTCGTAGATCTTTTATCCTGGATAAATTCTTGTCATAGCCTCTTACCGTAAAGCCTTTAGAACAAAACTCCATTGCCATGGGAAGACCGACATATCCTAATCCAATAACGCTTATAATAGCTTTTTTACTTTCTATAAAGTTTTTACATTGTTTTCTTATTTTTTTTCTTGATTCTTCATACGGCGAGACAAACGATGCTACGACTATAACATTGTTTTTTTCAAGCATTGATGCTAGATAGCCTATTTTTCTTATTTGCATGTCTCGTTCTTCTTTGGAA
>JADGBB010000077.1 GCA_015231715.1 Candidatus Omnitrophota bacterium | reverse complement strand
AGAGCTTGGATGCGACAATGAATAAAATGAGGCAGGAAAGAGCGTATGAATTTCTTGTGAAAGAAATAATGAATGATCTTGCTTTGTCCGATGAATTAAACGGGCCTGTCGCGGTTTTGGCAAATGTAGACAAACAGTTTGAATTTGAAGCTGCTAACACTCTAGGAGTTAATGTCGGTCTTAACAGAAGCGAGTTCGCATGGGAAAAACAGGACAAAAGCGAAAGTGAAAGAGAAATAATCAATGATTATTTGGCTTATGTTTTTACAATAGGATTTAATTCGCCTGAAGCTCTAGCTGCCAGACAAGCTATGGTAAAGATGAGAGCTGATTCTTTGAAAAAATCATATGATGCTTTAAACAAAGATCGGGCTCAAGGCAGCGAAGCGGTTATGGCAGTCAGAACTATCGACTATCAGCCTGATAAAAAAACAATCGTAAGCGACTATGTGAAAATGTATATGGGGAAAATCGGGAGCTTGGGCTATGGATCTGATTTTTATAAAACTACCCAGGGCCGTGAAATATTACGCATGGAATGGCAGGCTATTTTAACTGCCCGTAATGAAGGTGCGTCGATAGAAGTAATTTATCCGATGGTCAGCGATACGGCAACAGCAGAAGACAACAAAACCATATTACAGGAAGCTGTACGAAGAGCAGGAGATATTTTAGGAACGGGTAAAACGGATGCCGAAAAAGATGCTATAAACAAAAACCTTAACGCGGCCCCTGTTAAATTTATGATAGAAACACCTGAAGCTGTAAGAAATATTAAACAGCTTTTAGGCAGAACGGAGATTTCAGGGATATCTATCGGAACAAATGATCTAAGTAAATATCTTCTTGAAGAAAAAAATAATAGCTTAAAGAGTAAGGATGGAGTGTATGATAAAGATGAAGAAATGTCTTCAAGAGATGACGCGGAAAATAAAAAATATTTTTCTGAAGTCAACAAAGACATTGCGTCAAATGTAAATACTATTCTTTATGAAACCGCATTGGCTAATCTTAAAAGGATATCGCTTGGTGAAAAACCTTTAACGGTAACCGTATGCGGCGAAATGGCAAGCTGGCCATCTTTTCAGTTCTGGATCAATGCTAGAATATGGCATATAAGCCAAGATATTGAACAAATAGCCGAAGATGAATATAAAATGAAAAGTGTGGATATGAGGAAGATATTGCCTGTTGGCCTAAGTATGTCCAATGCTTCAGTTTCTTCCACAATAGTATTTATGAATAAATTTTTGGACAAATCTTTATTTGACAGCGATCAATACCTTGATGATGATTCTTCTTTCTCTCTTGCCAGAAGATTAGAAAAAAGAATACAGGAAATAATGGAAGGTGTTTATGCGGGTAACGCATTCAGCAAGCATTATGAAAAAGTGATGAATGAAGAAAAAAGAGGTAATTCCGCGGAATTCGCAACAAAAGCCAGAAGCATGACAAAAGAAGAAATGGCTAAACCTAATAGCGGAAGAACAAGGAATGCTCTGCTTGCCATTATGGGAGGAGAGGCAAATGTTGTTCCGGGACTTGATCTATCGGTATTGACTAAAGACCGCAGAGCCGGGTTTTTCGGATTACAAGGTATGGTTGGTGTGGCTGTTATAGCAGGGGCGGCCATTATTGGAATGACTAAATTTTCTTTAACTGAATTCTGGTTTTATGGCGGGATAGTTATGGCAGTAGTTTCTGTAGGGTTGATTATCGCAAGTATGATCAGAAATTATCCTAAAGCTAAACCCGTTGAAAAGAATGATCATGAGAATCTAATGCCTAATCCGGCTTATAATGAGCGTGGAGCTGGGCATGATAACGGCGTGAAGGAAATAGCAATGCCTGAAGAAGGGATAAAAACCCCCACCCCTGAAGTATCTGCGGCATATCGAAATTTAGTTAAAAAAGTGATGAATGTTCTCGAAAGAAATGCTTCCATTGTTATAGGAGTTGTTAACGACGGGAATAAATACACTCAAGATCAGTTAGACGATATGCAGGATTCTGAGGAGTTATCGGGACAGCTTGTAGGTATAAGGCTTGTTGCAATAAAAGGAGAAACCCCGGAAGAAAGAATGAAAGATCTTGAAATAAAAAGGCTTGAAATAGGAGCTTGGGGAGCAGGTATCTTGGAAACAAGTAATCAGGATGAGGATACGTTCAAACAATCTGTAGTCGGAATCGCTAAAGCTCTATATGATAAAGATGCGGAAGACTTTATGGCGGACTTTAGAAGAGATCCAGTATCAGTTTCATTGACAGAGGAAGCGAATGTAAATATTCTTCAAGGTTTAATGACTCGTTTGGCTGAACGCCTTATACCAACTACATCTTTAGCTCTTGCCGAAATGAGCGCTTATGAGATAGAAATAAACGCAAGACACAACAAAATCATTGGACAGACAGAAGAAGAGTTTGAAAAGACAGGAACAACATTAAGCAATATATTAAGCAGCGATAAGGTTGAAAGATACGGAGTTGTAGTTGAAAATATCGCGGAAATCAAGATATTGGCTGATACGCTTAAAAAACAGAACTTGTCAAAAGATCTGTACACGAAACTGACGGTAGTTGTTAAAGCCGACAGCGATAAGCTGGAAAGCGTAAAAGAAGCAGTTGCTAAATATCTTGAGTTGGAAGACGCGGCTATCACAGTTGTCGCAAGAACAGAATGGGACGGAATGTCGGTCGCTGAGAAAGTAGAGAAAGTTAAAGACGGAAAAGACATACCGGTATCCAGGATAGCTCTTGGTGAACAGGTAACAAGCATTGAAACTATCAGTGCCGAAGATAAGGCATATTTAACGGAAGAAAACAAAGACAAACCTGTATACATAGCGATGCCTTTAGCTGAAAACGGAGCAAGAAGAGGTCTAGCGTCTCACTTGGTTCTAGCTATGGCAGCGGTTGTATCCGGCCAGGAAACATTAACAAATGCCCTGGGTATAACATCGCAAAACGGCTGGTACTTGTTCATGCCGGCAATAGACCGCGTTGATATGCAGAAACTTGTAGACCTTATGGCAGCTTATCAAGAGGTGGCTGTAAGGGCATAATTGTAAATATCGTCATCCTGAGCTTCAGGCAAAGGATCAATGACGAATATAAATTGGGGCAAGCCCAAAGTTCTAGAGCTTGCCCCACAAAACCCGGATACTATTAGACACACACCTTCCAGTATCTTGGGTAGAAGCCCCGAGCGCGACCTAACCTAGCGCGTTCGGGGCTTCACTAAAAAACATACGCACCACTCCGTCATTCTGAGCCGAAGGCGAAGAATCCCAGCCCAAAATTCGAACAAAGCGAACGCGTGGACTCTACCCGGCACTTGACATCTAAAATTTATATGTTAGTATATCCATGTATTATTGTTGGCTGAATGTAACAATGGAGATACATATGACAGATAAAAAAACATTTAGTTCCCTGAGCCAGAAAGAGACAGAGCTTATCGCGAGGCTTGTGTATGAAAAAAAAGAGATCGTGACAGCAAAAGAATTAGATTCTTTTTTGCCTAAGGATTTTTCTTATAGGAGACAACTTGTTTATAGGCTTAAAACAAAGAATATTTTAATTCCTATTAAAAGCGGTACATATATCTTTGTTCCTCTCGAATCAGTTCCTACGGGACGCCGTATTAGTGAGTTCATAATACCATCTATATACTTTCCCGGAGGAGATTACTATATTGGATATTCTACTATGTTTAATTATTACAATTTTACAGATCAGCAGTTTCAGAAAGTGTATGTCATTAACAATAGATTAAGCAGGGAAAAGAAGATCGCCGGAGTTTTATTTAAGTTTATAAACGTGTCGCGGTCTCAGATGTATGGAATTGAAAAAAAACTTATCAAAGGCGTTAATGTTTGTATAAGTTCAAAAGAAAAAACATTAGTTGATCTTATTTATTTTAATAAGCCGGTAGGCGGTTTTTTCTCCGCGGGTGAAATAGTAAAGAGGTTTGTGACAGAAAAAAGATGCGATATAAAAAAGCTCATTGAGTATGCCGCTAAATTTCCCAACATTAAGACTCGCAAATACATAGGATACATATTGGAAGAATGCGGAATTAGCGACGGATCATTGAAGCTATTAGAAAAAAGCGTAAAAGACACATCGA
>JADGBB010000076.1 GCA_015231715.1 Candidatus Omnitrophota bacterium | reverse complement strand
AAGAATTGATGTCGACACTTTTTGTATCGTGTTATCCGAGACATCTTGACCAATGATTTTCCCGTCGTCTTTAATCCCAAAGTAAACCACACCCTCACCGCAATTTGCGAAGGCACAAATATCTTCCAATGCCTGTTTTAATTCGGCAGTAGATGTTTTAAATTCAACTTTTGAAGATTCTTTTATTTCCATTATTTTTTATGCCAAAATTTTTAACTGTATTATTTAGGGATACTTGTCTTAATATGTATCCCTGTTCTTTTGCTTTTATACCCTACTATTATTGTAGAAAATTCAATAATAGTACACCTATTATTGCAAGAAAGTCAATTATGGTACTCGATTAATGGGATCATTTTTTGAAATATTCATAATCGTGTTTTACCATTTCTTCTATTAAATTTTCAAAACTTATTTTGCTTTCCCAGCCTAGTTTTGTTTTTGCTTTTGTCGCGTCTGCTATTAGCAGTTCTACCTCAGCGGGCCGGAATAATGAGTCGTCTATTATAACATGGTCTTTGTAATTTAGGTCTAAAACTTTGAAGGCTAGTTCTACCATTTCTCTTACTGAGTGGGTTTTGCCTGTGCCTATTACATAGTCTTCGGGTTTTTCCTGCTTGAGCATTTTGTGCATGGCTCTTATGTATTCTTTGGCGTGGCCCCAGTCTCTTTTGGCTTCGAGGTTTCCCAGCCTTAGTTTTATTTTTTTGCCGTGTTTTATTTGCGCGGCTGTTGAAGTGACCTTTCTGGTAACAAATTCAAAACCTCTTCTTGGTGACTCATGATTAAATAAAATTCCGCTTAAAGCAAAAAGTTTATAGGCTTCTCTGTAATTTCTTGTAAGATCATAGCCGGCTACTTTTGATATACCATAAACACTTCTTGGATGGAATTTTGTTTTCTCGTTTTGTGGCGCTTCATCGGCATGACCGAACATTTCGCTGGAGGCGGCAAAATAGAATCTGCATTCGGGTGCCGCGTTTTTTATCGATGAAAGAACAAAATGTGTGCCGTTAATATTTGAATTGAATGTTGAAAATTCGTCTTCGAAAGAATAGCTTACATAGCTTTGTGCCGCTAAATGGTAACATTCGTCTGGTTTTACTTCAGCAACGACATTGAAAATGCTAGGGTAACTCTCGAGCGAGCCGTAATGCATTTTTACTTTATCAAGAATGCCGTTAAGCCTCCATAGACGATGCCTTTGATCTTCCAAAGCTACCCTTCGCACAATGCCGTGAACTTCATAGCCTAATTCTAATAGATACTCGGCTAGATAGCTTCCGTCTTGGCCGGTTATTCCTGTAATTAGTGCTTTTTTCATTTTGCTCCTTAGTTATACAATAGAGACTATTATCCCTTTAATATTTCGTCATTAGTGAGGTTATCTATTATATCCTTGGCGATTTCTTCTTTATTTTCTACATTTTTATATATTTTGTTGTATTTTATATTTGTTGGTGTATTTTCGCCGACCCAGTAAACTAATATTTTTTCATCCGGGAGGGCTGTTTTTATTAGGTCGATGTCTTCCTGTGTTAGTTCTATGGCAGTGACTATAAGCATTACTCCGGCTCCTAACATCATATATGTTACTTCTGCAAGACGTCTTAAATGTTCTTCTCTTGTGTTTTGCATGCCTACAAGATCTGAGTCTAGACCATACAGCAAATTTCCTATGCCGAAAAAGTAGGGATTTTTGCCCATGTTGAAAAGTTTTTTCTCTAAGATCCTTGCTATTGGTGTTTTCCCTGCATGTTTTCCGCCGGTAATAAAAATTATAGCTCTTTCATTGCCGCATCTTTTTACTCTTTCATCTCTAGTTATTATGCTTTTTGCCCAGTTGTAATTTCTAAGCATTATTTTTTTCGTTATCCAGGAATCTTTGTCTTCAATTGCTTCATGTATTATGCCGCCTGCTGAAATATTGTAATGATCGACCAAAACAAATCTGCCGGTTTGATTATGGATATTTGCCGGATCAAATGCGATGCTGGATGATAGTTTCAAAATGCATTCCGCTATTTCGTTCTTCTTTATATCAACCGGGTTTTCATTTCTTGAAAGATTAGACATACTGACTGATGTTTGCACTTCGTCTAAACGCGCTACAACTTTATCTGTGCCTATCTTGAAAATATATTCTTTTCCTTTTTTCATCGGCTCGTCATAAAGCCAGAATATAGTTGTTTTTATTTTTGAACTTACCAAAGGTTTTGGTTCTGAACTTTTGACGACTACTTCACCGCGTTTTACATATATTTGTTCCTCTAGCGTAAAACCTGATGATTCTCCGCTAGTAATATTTTTTTTATTTTTATCGCAAAGATCTTCAATGCTTTTTACTTTGCTTTTCTTGCCTGAAGGATAAAAAACTACTTCGTCCCCCTCTGACAGACTTCCAGACAGAGCGGTTCCTGCAACTATTCTTCTGTCATCTTCAAAATTTGTGAATTTATATATCCCTTGAACAGGCATTCTGAAAGGCTTTTCTTCATCTTTAAGAATGTTTTGAAAAAATTCAAGCATTTCAAATACTGTTTTATTTTTATAACAGATCATATTAGAGCTTTTTTAGACAATATTATCTCCGCCGGTACCGCTAACCGGAATAAAACATAATGGGTCAATATTTAATTTTATCAAAAATTCTTTATATGTTTTTTTTACATCTTCGAAAACTTCTTGAGAAAAATCGACTAGATCCATTTTGTTGATAACTATCGCTATCTGCTTTACACCTAAAAGAGAAAGCAAAAGCGCATGCCTCCTTGAATTATCCTGCACGCCTTCGTTAGCATCGATTACTAAAAATGCCGACTCAGCTCTTGATGCACCTGTTACCATATTTCGAATGAACTCTATATGGCCGGGAGCATCTATTACCATGTAGTTTCTTTTGTCTGTTTTAAAAAATACTCGCGCCGCGTCTATAGTAATGCCTTGTGCTTGCTCTTCTTTTAAAGCATCGATAAGAAATGCGTATTCAAAAGGTTTGGAATTTCTAGCGCATGTAGCCTTAACAGCTTCAAGCTTACCCTTAGGCAAAACATTGCTGTCGGCCAAAAGTCTACCAAGCACAGTACTCTTCCCGTGATCGACATGCCCCGCCATTACGACGGTCATTGTCTCGTTGCTCGTTATTGATTGCTTATTACCTGTCATATTAATTAACCTTTTGTTCTCTCAATGAAACAAGGTAAATATTCCTTTATTTCAACTTTTGTCACAAAGTAAGGGTAATTCTTGAAGATTTTTGTATCAAAGTCAACCATAAATTGTATTTTACCTACATATATCCATCGCGTCTAAGTGTTTCTAGGCCGCCGCCGTCTTCGGCGTCTTGGGCTCTGCCGGATCGTTCGGCTATGTCCGAAAATTTTCCGGTTTTTAGTTCCTGTATTATTTCGTCTACGTTCTTTGCAGTTGAATCTACCGGATATGTGCACGGGTAACAGCCTAAAGATCTGTATCTTTTGCCTTCGCCTTGGTCGTAGTATAGGCTCACAGTCGGTATGTTTTCTTTTTTTATGTATTCCCATACATTGAGTTCAGTCCAATCAAGTAGCGGATGTATTCTCAAATGTGTTCCGGGAGCGAAATCTGTGTTGAATTGGTTCCAGAATTCCGGGGCCTGTTCGCCTACTTCCCACACATTTTGTTTGTCTCTTACGGAAAAATATCTTTCTTTTGAACGTGATCCTTCTTCGTCCGATCTTATGCCGGCAATAATTCCGGTAAATATTTCTTTGCTTGTATCAGGAACGTATTCGTTTTTATTGTGATCGAATCTATATCTTGGGCCTGTGGCCATAAGTGTATTTTTGAGCGCGGTTGTTTTTAATAGTTTACAGCATTCCACGCGTCCGACTTTACCTCCGGGATAATGTTCGCCGTTTTTAATGGCTTCCTCATTCACACCGTAGATCATATTTAGTTTCCATTCTTTTGTGAGCCTGTCGCGATACTCTATCATTTCGGGGATTTTATATTTTGTGTCGATATGTATCAGTGGGAAAGGCACATGGCCGAAAAAGGCTTTTCTGGCAAGATGCAGCATGACGGTGGAATCTTTGCCGATAGACCAAAGCATGCCTAGGTCCTTAAAACAGGCATATGCGTCGCGTATAATGTAAATCCTTTTCGATTCAATTTTTTCTAAAT
>JADGBB010000075.1 GCA_015231715.1 Candidatus Omnitrophota bacterium | reverse complement strand
CGCAGAGGAACATTTGGATCAGGCATTGTTAAGGCCTGGAAGATTTGACAGAAAAATTTCGGTTACCTTGCCGTCACAGTCTGATAGAGAGGATTTATTTAAGTTCTATCTAGCTAAAGTCAAGGCAGAAGATGGTCTTGATGTCGGCAGACTTGCCAGAAGAGCTGTACACAAAAGTCCGGCGGATATAGCTAATATAGTAAAAGAATCGGCAATTATTGCGACACGATATAAAAAAACACTCATAGGCTTGAAAGAAATCAGCGAAGCTTTTGAAAGGGTTGATCTTGGAATTAAACATCGCCTTACGGTTACTCCGAAGGAAAAAGAGATGACAGCATATCATGAAGCAGGTCATTTAATTATTACCTATCTAAAAGATCCTTCAAAGACGGTTTTTAAGGCTAGTATAATTCCCAGAAAGGGATCGCTTGGAGTAGTTTGGTCCCCGGATCGTGAAGAAATGCATGGAAAAACAAAAGAACAATTGATAGCCGGCATAATGACATCAGTAGGATCTTATGTTGCGGAAAAGATTAAATTTGGAACTACCACTACCGGTGTCGGCGGGGGAGATTTCCCTGTAGTTAGGAGTGATTTTGGGCATGCAATGGCAGTTGCTCATCAAATGGTTTGGATATTGGGAATGGGTGATTCGGGGTTAATAGGCAATTATACGGTATTGCCAAAGAATAGCTTGTCTGAAGAGTATAAACTAAAACTGAACAATGATGTAAATGCTATCCTTGTGAAATGTGTGAAAGAAGTTGAAAATACACTGAAAAATAACAGACCAATACTAGATAGATTTGCTAAAGAACTTCTAGAGCGTGAAGAACTGGAATATGATGAAATCATAGCCATTTTTGCAGAATACGGACATAAAGAAGCTGAGTATACGCCGACTTTAGAAGAAACTGTTATTGCTCCTGAAATGATAAAGTCTGAAGTAGAAGAGAATGAAAAATAGAAACATCAAAATATCAGTTTTGTTATTAACAGCTGCTTGCGTTATTGTTTGTGCTTTACATATGACTTCATGTATGCCGTCATATCCCAAAGAAAAACTTCCGGAAATGATAAAGGAAATTTTTCGTATCGAATACAAAATGGATGTAGATGTTGCTATAGAAGGCGGAACGTTGGGAATATATCACCCTATGGAAGGACTTCTAGACGTTAATATGTCCATAAGCACCGAAGCCTGGGATCAAATAAGCAACCTCATTTTAGTAGCATCCAGAGTTGTATTAAGTACGGATGCTGATATTAAGTTTTATTGTGTGATCGCACAGGACGTTAGGCTCCCGGAACTGCAGGTAGTAATAATAAAATATGTTGATGATGTAAAGCATGGGATGTATAGGAGCATAGGGCGGGATGAATCTTTTAAACGAACACTCTTTAATATCAATCTTACGCCTCAAGCAAAAAAAGAAAGATCGGTTGAAAGTATTTTCGATAAATTAGGACTCGAAGAAGATGTAAGAGAAAGCGTATTAAAAGAATTTTTTAGAAGTCCGCCCACAAAAATAAGTGATATCGGATTTTGGAGAGGAACATTTTTTCTTAAAGAGATAATGTTACCCGAGTTTTTAGCCGAGCAGATATCAAACAGAATTAAATTGGATTTTAGAGAAGAACAAACTCTTGGTAGTACTTTTTCGTTTCAGTCTTCAGAGGGGTATTTTGAAAAAGATGTGACAAACGAAAATTTCTTTGACATAAGGTTTAAAATATTCGATAAGGTTATTCCTATAAAATCAATTGAAGCAAGAGAAGAAAAAATAGAAAAGATCTTAACTATTGTTAATGCGGTAGTGGACGGATACAAATTTTTTGAATTCGATCATGTTGAAATACAAGACCAAATAGTTGATGCTAAATTGGTTGTGTCGAAAGAAAATATTATTAATTTTAATTCAAAAAGCACAAGTTTGAAAGATGTGGTCGAAACATCAAAACCTTATTTTGGATAACATCTAAATAATTCTAAATATACTCTAAAGGACAAGGGGCGCAAAAAAATGGCAGAAGAGATAAAGAAAGGGTCAACCAGAGACGGGTTCGGGAAAGCTTTAGTAGCTTTGGGCGATACCAATAAAAATGTTGTTGTGTTGTCGGCTGATCTGACAGAATCTGTAAGAGCTCATTGGTTTAGAGACAAGTATCCCGATAGATTTGTAAGTCATGGAGTAGCTGAACAGGATATGATGGGAGCAGCTGCCGGTATGGCATTATCCGGGAAAATACCTTTTGCTACAACTTTTGGCGCGTTTGCTTCAGGAAGAGCCTGGGATCAAGTTAGGATCTCAATTGCATATATGGGACTTAATGTGAATATAGCCGGAAGCCACGGCGGTATATCTGTCGGAGAAGACGGAGCGACACATCAGGCTTTGGAAGAGATAGCTCTTATGAGGATATTGCCGGGAATGACAGTTGTTGTTCCGGGTGATTATGATGAAGCATTTAAAGCAACCATACAAGCAGTTGATATCGATGGACCTGTATATTTGCGGCTGGGAAGATTGAATGTTCCGTTTCTTAATGCAAAAGAAGAATTTGTTATCGGTAAAGCCAGAACGATGACGGAAGGAACTGATATAGCTATAGTTGCCTCAGGGCATATGGTTTATAAGGCGATTGAGGCCTCTGAAATATTAAAGGGAAATGGTATTTCAGCTGAAGTTATAAATCTCCATACCCCAAAACCATTAGATGAAGAAACTCTTTTGCGAGCTGCTAAAAAAACCAAAGCAGTGCTTACCGTTGAAGAACACTCTATTTATGGAGGAATGGGAAGCGCAGTAGCGGAGTTTTTAGTTGAAAATTATCCGGTACCTATGAAGCTGATGGGCATAAGAGAAGAGTTCGGTGTTAGCGGAAGTCCCGATGAATTGTATGAATATTTTAATTTGACTAAAAAAGATATTGCTCTTGAGGCAGAAAAGCTCATAGGCAGAAAAACAACTTGATGTTATTTTCATGAAAATTTTAGCTCCGGCGAAAGTAAATCTTTACTTAGAAGTAATAAAAAAACGGGAAGACGGGTTTCACGAGATTGAAACTCTCTTTGAAAAAATATCATTGTGCGACAGGTTGAACATAAATATATCAGAAACAGAATGTATAAAATCAAATGATACAAACGTTCCTACAGGGGAAAACAGTTTACTATCCAACATTATCAAGGCATTTAAGAAAAAAACAAACCTAAATACCGAATTTAATGTATATTTAGAAAAGAACATCCCCATAGCGGCAGGATTGGGCGGCGGGTCTAGTGATGCGGCGGCATTACTAAAAGGAATTAACAGCCTCTCGGGAGAAGCGCTGAATAAAATGCAGCTGGCTTCCATTGCATCGCAGTATGGAGCAGATATACCGTTCTTTATATATGATGAAAGTTTTGCAATAGGCAAGGGAACAGGAAATGAAATATTGCCTATTCATGAACACATTAAAATAGAGCATATTCTAATAAATCCTCCTTTTGAAGTTTCTACAAAAGAGGTATATAGCAAGGTTTCCCCTTTTAACTTGACAAAGCAAAAGGGCACTGATAAAATGTTCAACGCTTTTTTGAGAAAAAAGGATACTGCAAATCTTGCTGCAAATCTTCATAACGACTTGCAGGCAATAACTTTAGAAAAATGTCCACAGCTAGAAGCAGTTTTATCTAGCATGGAAAAAGCAGGAGCAAAAGGACAGTTGATCACAGGCAGTGGACCAACTGTTTTTGGTATTTTTGATAAAGAGATAATAGAAGAAGCATTAATCTTGTTGAGTAAAGAGTTTAAAAAAGAAAAAGGCTGGAGAATCTTTAGAGCAGAAACTTACAAAGAGAGCAAGGAGGCTAAATGAAAATCACCGAAGTAAGAATATTTCCTACAAAAAACAAAGAGGGCAGACTAAAAGCGTATGCAACTATGACATTTGACGACTGGTTTGTTATAAGAAATGTAAAGATCATTCAAGGTAATAACGGTGTGTTTGTTGCAATGCCGTCAAGAAAGATAATGGATTCATGTACTAAATGCGGATTCAAAAATGCTAGAGGTTCAAGATTTTGCAATGACTGCGGTGCTAGTATAAAAAAACCGGATATCCAGGAAACACAGGAAGACGGAAGAAAGGGTAACGACCATATGGATATAGCGCATCCTATTAGACAGGAATGCAGAGTGTATATACAGGATAAAATATTAGAGGCATATAAACAAGAATGCGAACGCCAGGAAAAAGAAGGCGATAATTATAAGCCTAAAGCAGATGTCGGAACGATCGAAGATGTTGATATTCCCGAAGAAGAGGATAATATAGGGAATGTGGCACCAAAAACAATTAGTAATTTAAATCCGGATGATGCGGAAGGACAAGACATAGTCATGTAAATGACTTTTTTAGGTTTGATCATATTGGTGGCGGGTTGTGTAATGGTAGCACCGCAGCTTTTGGAGCTGCTTGTCGGGGTTCGAGCCCCT
>JADGBB010000074.1 GCA_015231715.1 Candidatus Omnitrophota bacterium | reverse complement strand
GTGTATGATATGCTTCGCTCTGTTTACTAATCGCTGAATATCTTCCGGTTCTTTTGCACAGCCAACAGTTTGAGTAACTTTATATCCACCGCTTTTATTTATTATCTGTACACTGATGGAACCACTTCTATTTTTCTTTTTTCGCATAAACATGCAGACATTTTACTAACGGGACACCCAAATGAAAAGAAAATTCCGGATTTTTGTGCTTGATTTTAAGAGCTTTGAGAAAATTTTTAAATTTTGCGGAAGTCAGGAAAAATGCCTATAACCCCTAAAGTCAGAAAAAAGGAATATCTGACTCATCCTAGCTTGATGCGTATTAGTCAAAGAATAACGAATTTAAAATAGGGACAGGATTCGAATGAGAATTCTTATTACTCATCGTTGGGCTGTGATCCTTTGTCGCTTTGCTCCTCAGGATGACGTCCGGCACTTAGGAATGACGTCATTCTGAGGCCCTGAAAGGGCGGAAGAATAACAGCCATACGGATATAAATATTTTACACATTTATCAAGTGTCTCCACATGTTTGATGAAAATAACAGGGAAATTTTCAAATATGTGATGATTTTTTTCTGTGGCAGGACCCGAAAATTTTTCGGTACGCTATCTAAAGATATATTTATTATTTGGAGTTTGGAGTAGTATCTACTTTATATATTTGTATCTTGTCTTTGAATATAGGGTTTGAGGTTTCGAAGACTTTTTTGAAATGGGTTAATCCGTATCCGTTCATGTAGTAAAGTCTGAAGAGTATTGAGCTTAGTATGTATTCGGGGGCTACTATACATCTTAAGCCTTCTGAGTCGTCTAGGAATAAAACAGATAATTTAAGAGTAGAGCCTTTGAGGTTTTTTTGTTCAACTGTACCGTCCGGGTTTTTATAGTATATGCTCTTCGGCAGTCCGGATACTCTGTTTTCTAGTTTATCAAATAGGGCTATTTTTAATGCAGGATTAAAGATAACTCCATTATCGAAGATAATACGATCTTCTTTTGTTTCTTTAGGGAATGACGGCTCGCCGATATATGGCCTTCCGCCCGCGATCTCCCATATTGAATCTATGTTTTTGTCTGTGTTATCCGACAGAAAAGAAGTTTTTAAAAAATTGTTCTTTTTTGATAATTTTATTTTGTTAGCTTTATTGAAATCCCATTGATTAACATAAGTTAGACCCAGAACAGAATCAACGAGATCTTTGTAGATCATTACATAAGCAGGAGGCGAGGGAACATTCATTATCTTTTCGGATTTTGTTGATATAAGTTTTTCAATTAAAGCAATAGTTTCAGGGAGAGGAATACCTTTACTTAGAAATTTTTCAGCGATCTCATTTCCGGAAGTATCAAGCATATGAAGTATGCTGATTGACTCTGTTTCACTGGATGTTAAAAGCACTTTGCTCATCCAAAAAGCTTGCGGTGTGTTTATAGTCGCTCCGTCAAATGTAACTTTTCTTTGACCGATAGCCTTGATAAAATGTCCCGGGCTCCACCATGATGAAATGATACTGTCTTTAGGCGTGTTCTTGCTTATGTACGTCATTGTTTCGTCCCAGGTGATATTGTATATCGGCATCTGGGTTTTAGCTTCGGCAAAGGCAAAAACGGATAGAGGCGCAAGTATTAAAACGCAAACTATTAATGTTATCGTATGACTAAAAAATTTATGGATTTTTATTGAATAAAGCATTTCTTTTAAAAAGTCCAATGTGGCCGCAGTTAGTAAAGCGGCCGAAGGAAGTAAAAAAAGTACAAACCTTTGAGCATTTTTAGCCATTAAAAAAAGAAGCAAAAAGGATAAAGAAAGAGCTATGTAACTATTTGTTTTAAACCGTTTTATTAATAGCGGCAATAAAGAACCTATGCATGCAATAGGCAGAAGAGTAACCGGGCCAAGCGATAAAAGTAATTTAATCCAAGTTGTTTTTTTTAATTCTCCTACGGTTGGTAAAATATCAGGCCAGCTGTATTCCCGCATAAAGAAAAATTCTTTGTTTATATTTATTATATCTTTGATCGAATTTATAATGCCTGCCGGAGTCAAAAATATCGATCCAAAAACAAATAATCCGCATAAGTATATTCCTAAGTTTTTAAGTAAATTCAATGAGACCGTTAGTTTCTTTAAGATCATATTGCGGATCAATAAAAACAAAAAAACTAATATCACTAAAGCAGGAAGCAATAACCATCCCTGCCAGAATAAAGCATAAAATGAAGAAACGAACGATAAGGAAATTATCCAAATAATATTTTTAGAGTCTGATAAAAAATTTATTAATAAAAAAACAGCAAGAAGAACAAACAAGACATTGTAGGGATCTGTGTCGTACCAGCCGAAAGAACTTCTTTGCAAATACACCGGAGACAAAGAGAATAGTATGCCGGAGATAAAAGACGGAACATAACTTATTTTAAGGTTCCAGTATATGCAGTATAGTATCAAGATTGTAATTGTAAAAATTAACAGAGGATATGCGGCTAATATTGATTCCAGCGGCAGTTTGTTGAAAAGTGAGAGTACTCTGAAAAAATAATATCCGAGATAAGGATGTAATTCGAATTGGCGCCATGTGCCTGTAGGAGCGAGCATGGAATTTAAAAAGTATCTTCCTCCTGTGATCTTATCCGATATAGCGCCTTTATTAAGTATGTTCTTTGTTAAGTATAAATAAAAGAACGAATCAGCGCCTGTAAGGTAAAGAGGGTATAAAGCCTTAGAATTATTTTTCAGGTTTGTTATAGCATTATCAATGTCTTTTTTATTGGTAACTTTAACATCATTGAATCGGGCAGAAGCTAATGATTCTTTTTGGCTGGCCGATAGTTCAGGTGAACGTTTTGCTATATCATTTTTGATCTGAGATTTTATGCTGGTCTCTACCTGCAGTTTATACACGGGGTAATTCGCACGCTCGACGTTAAGGTACGGATATACCCTGAAAAATAATCCCGCAAGAATAGTTATCAGGCATAAAACACTAAAACGATATAATTTCATAAAAATTTTTTGATCAGGAAGCCGTCATTTTCTTTACAACAAAATTCACTTGATCGTCAACCTGAGCTGGTATTACCAAATTAGGCGTTACCCCGGCTGTATCAAGTTCTTTGCCGTTAAAAAGAAAACATTGCCCCGTGATCATAATAAGCATAGAACCATCGTCAAATTTTTCGGTTCCTTTAAGAAAAGCCATTCCTGCCGTAGGTTCTTTGCCGACAATTAACGCTCTTTTATATTCTTTTAGTATTCCGGAAAAAAGCTCTGAAGAAGAACCGCTTTTTTTATCTATCATAACCATGAGAGGTCCGGGATAATAAAGAGGTGATGTCGGGGAAGTAAGTCCGAAAACAGGATTTTCCCTCTTCTTGTAATAAACTAGTTTGCTGTTTGGCGGCAGAAAACGTGATGCCATTTCTCTCACAGCTAGAGGAGGACCGCCCGGGTTGCCTCGAATATCAAGTATCAGCAGTTTGATCTTTTGTGATAGTATCCTTTTAAGCTGATCATCAAGATCATTAGATGTTTCCCTGTTAAATTTGGGAATTTGTAAACAAAAAACACCTTCTTCGCCGGTAGGGATATTCATTACAGTTTCTTTGAAATATTGTATGCTTTTTATGGTAAGGTCTTTTACTGTGCCGTCAAGTGTTTTTACGTTAAGTAATATGGTAGTATCAATCTCGGGGTTAAGAAGATCTTTTATCTGATCAATTGTCAGAGAAGTTGTTAATGTACCGTTAATGCTTAATAAGATGTCGCCGGGGCGTAATCCTTGTATGAAAGAATCAGATCTTTTTTCAACCATATCAAGCAAGTAGCCTTCTTCAGTCAAACTCCCTGTAAGGCCGATATCGCTTCTGTAGCCGTAGATCTCTTCTTCATATTCCTTGGCAGGTTTAGGCGGAATAAAATGCGTGAAATTGTCTTTGGGGTCTCTGAGTGCCTGAACTAAAAGATGAGCGCCTCTCCAAGCTACATAGGGCACATAAGTATCACCTTTAAGCTGTGATAAAACTTTTTCCTCATAGCTTTTTAGAAAGTTGTCATATGTGTATCGTGTTACCGGCATATAATAGTTTTTATCCATAAGCGTGAAAACTTTATCCAAATATTCAACATAAGGCTGAAAATGATCGGGTGCTTTTTTGGGGTGAAGGTCGGGTGCGAATGAAACTATGAGTATAGTAGAAACTACTAATAGCAGAATCCCCGTAGTTATTTTGTATTTAATACTTGCTGTTAATATGCCTTTAAAGTCCATCAGAAATCTCCTTTTATTTAAACAATTTTATTAATATAGCACTTATGGAGATAAGTATCAAGTGACAAGTACGGATGAGTCAGTTAGTACTTTTTCTGACACGGGAGCTAAACAACGGCATTTTTCAATCCTTTTTTAACCCCGCAACTCATGCATTCTCCAAGCAGCTTCGCTGCTTTTCGAAGCAATCGGCAGCGGGATTGGTAATTGTTAAAAAAGAATCGAAAAATGCCTATAGCTCCCTCATCGTCAGAAAAAGTACTAACTGACTC
>JADGBB010000073.1 GCA_015231715.1 Candidatus Omnitrophota bacterium | reverse complement strand
TACTAAAAAGGAACTGCGCCCGGAAAGATTCAGGACTTCTGCTTGCCGATATGGGCGGGATCTTAGATGTTATCGACAGTCTGCTTTTTACTGTTCCTGTGATGTACCTTTATCTTGTGGGGTTTTAATATAACATGAAGAATATAGCTTTATTTGGTTCTACAGGCTCTGTCGGTAAAAGTGTGGTGGATGTCGTTCGTAATTTTTCAGGAAAGTTTTCTTTTTATGCCCTAGCCACAAATTCTAATTATGATGTTATCCGAAAACAGATAATAGAATTCTCTCCTCTAAATGTTTGGATAAAAGATAATGATGTTTTTAAAAAAATTCAAAATGAATTTGATGGGAAATGTAATATTGTTACAGGTGAAGAACAGTTAAAAAGACTGGCCCAAGAGGATGCAGTTGATCTAGTCTTTATTTCAATAAGCGGAATTTCTGCTTTGGCCCCGTTAATTTCTGCGATCAAAAAAGGAAAGACCATAGCATTAGCCAGCAAAGAACCTATTGTTTCAGCAGGTGAAATAATTATGGATCTGGCTAAAAAAAATAATGCTAAAATTATTCCTGTCGATTCAGAACACAGTGCACTTGATCAATGTATAGGTGATATTGATCAAGAAAAAATTAAAAAAGTTTATATTACAGGTTCAGGCGGATCCCTTTGGGGAAAAGCAAAAGAGGCTTTGATAGACGTTACAGTAGAAGAAGTTTTAGATCATCCTAAATGGGATATGGGACCCAAGATAACTGTAGATTCTGCCAGCCTTATGAATAAAGGACTTGAGCTTATTGAAGCAAGTTGGCTTTTTGGCTTGCCGCCCGATAAGATCCAAGTTGTGATACATCCTGAAGCATTGATCCACGCTATGGTTGAATATGTTGACGGAACAGTTAGCGCATGTCTTTTTTGTCCTGATATGAAATTTCCGATACAACGGGCGTTGTTCTGGCCGGATAAACATGAAAATAATTATGACAAAATTAACTTCAGCAAAATAGGTTCTTTTACTTTTTATGATGTGGATAATAATAAATATCCTGCGCTTTCTCTTGCTGTTGAAGCATTGAAGCTTGGCGGAACAGTGCCTGCTGTTTTGAATGCGTCGAATGAAGCTGCAGTTAAACTTTTTCTTGATGGAAAGATAAAGTTCATAGAAATTTATAGTATTGTGAAAAAGGTAATATTGAAACATAAAATTATTCATAAGCCTACTTTGGAAGATATTATTGATGCAGAGAAATGGGCTTACGGGGAGGTGTCAGAAAATTGTTGACTTTAATTATTGTGATTTTAGTTTTTAGCGCTCTTGTTCTTATTCATGAGGCCGGTCATTTGATCGCAGCCAAGAGGTCAGGTATTTGTGTGGAGGTTTTTTCTTTGGGCATGGGTAAAAGACTTTTTGGTTTTATGGCCGGGGGTACAGATTACAGGCTTTCAATGGTTCCGTTTGGCGGATACTGCCAAATGAAAGGGGAAAACCCCGAGGAATCTACAGGGGCTCAAGATGATATGTGTGCTAAACCTGTAGGCTACAGGTTTTGGGTTATAGCTGCAGGGTCTCTTATGAATTTGGCTTTTTGTTTTTTATTGCTGACTGTAGTATTTAATATCGGAGAGCCGATAATTTCAAATGAAGTTGGTGAAATAATGAACGGTTATCCTGCAGAAAAAGCAGGGTTAATTTCCGGTGATAGAATCTTGTCGATTAACGGTAATACAACCGAAGATTGGAACGACATACTAAAAAATATTTCTTCTTCTCCTAAAGATGTTCCGTTAGACGTTTTGTTAGAACGCGGAGAAGAAAAATTAAATTACAAAATATATCCTCAATATTCATCCAGTAAGGATGTATTCGGGAAAATTATTGAAAGATCAGTGATAGGTATCGGAAGTACAAATAATTTCAAGCTCGAAAAACATGGTTTTTTTCAATCAATAAGCAAAGCATTTAAAACTACAGTTATGATGGTCGGGATGACATATAAAATGATCTGGATGTTGATCACAGGAGCAATGCCTGTAAAAGGTTCAGTGGCCGGGCCCATAGCGATTGTTATATTTATGCAAAAAGCCGCCTTAGCTGGAGCTATGCAGTTGTTGATACTCACTGCAAATATCAGTTTAGCTCTTGCTGTATTTAATCTATTGCCTTTTCCTGCATTAGACGGGGGACATTTACTTTTCCTTTTGGTGGAAAAGATAAGAAAAAAACCATTAAGCCCTAAATTTCAAGAAAGCGCGACCAATGTGGCGTTCATGCTTCTTATAACATTCGCACTTTTTGTGAGTTGGAATGATATTGTTAGGTTTACTCCGATAGGCAAGATGTTATCGAAAGGCGAAACTCAAACAGTGAATGACGGTAAAAATTCGGAATAATATTATGGACAAGAGAAGAATACAAATAGGAAATGTGAAGATAGGCGGAAACCACCCTATTGCCATACAGTCTATGACCAACACTCTAACTGCGGATATAAAAAAGACTGTAAATCAAATAAAGCGTCTATCTAATGCCGGTTGTCAACTGGTTCGTGTAGCTGTTAAAACTCAGGATGATGCTTTAGCTATTGCCAAAATAAAAAATCAAATATCTATACCAATTATAGCAGACATACATTTTGACTATAGACTGGCGATAGCTTCTATGAACGCAGGTGTAGATAAAATACGTATAAATCCGGGAAATATTAAAAATAAAAAACATCTTGATCAGATCATTCAAACCGCAAAAGAAAAAAAGATACCTATTCGTATAGGTGTGAATTCGGGTTCTTTGCCGGGATATAACGATTCAAAAAAATATAAAGTTACTCGAGATTCTATGATAAAGGCATTGGACGGACATATTAAATATTTTGAAAAAAGGGATTTTAAAGAAATAGTTATATCCCTTAAAGCATCAGACGCTAAAACAACTATAGATGCTTATCGAAAAGCTTTTGATCAGTTCCCTTATCCGATACATTTAGGATTAACTGCTGCGGGTCTTTATAAAGATTCCATAGTTCGTTCTTCGGTGGCACTCGGAGGACTGATAGTTGACGGGATAGGGAACACTGTGCGTATTTCAATAACAGGGGATCCTGTTGAAGAAGTGTATGCTGCTAAACAAATTTTATCCGCAGCTGGGGTGAGATCATTCGGTCCAGAAATTATTGCGTGCCCTACATGCGGCCGATGTCAGGTGGATTTAGTAAAAATAACGAAAGAAGTAGAAAGCCGAATGTCGAAAGTTGAAGGCTCGAAACAAGCCCCTTTAACAAATAGATCAATCACTATTGCTGTTATGGGTTGCGAAGTGAACGGCCCCGGGGAAGCTAAACATGCGGATATAGGAATAGCTTTTGGAAACAATAAAGGCGCAATATTTCAAAAAGGGAAAATAGTTAAAGTAGTGTCTCTAGATGATGCAGTAGAAGAACTAATAAAATTAGCGTATAGCGAATAAAAAGAGGTAATATCATGAAATGGACACAAATGTTTGTTCCTACTAAAAGGGAAGACCCGCAAGATGCGGAAGCTATAAGTCACAAGCTAATGGTCAGGGCAGGGCTTATCAGAAGGCTCTCAGCCGGAGCATATACGTATCTGCCATTAGGATATAAAGCATTAAAAAAAGCCCAGAACATTGTAAGAAAAGAAATGGATTCAGCCGGTGCTTCTGAATTATTGATGCCGGCACTACAGCCGCCGGAGCTATGGAAAAAGTCCGGAAGATATGATGTTATCGGCGATGTAATGATTAAGTTCCAAGATCGTCACGGCAGAGAAGTAGCTTTAGGCCCCACACATGAAGAAGTAATTACAGATATTGTTGCTAAAGACGTTAAATCATACAAAGAGCTTCCTCTTATTCTTTATCAAATACAAAATAAATTCAGAGATGAATTGAGACCTAGATTTGGTATTGTTAGAAGCTGTGAGTTTATAATGAAAGATGCGTATAGCTTTGATGTTGATATAGAAGCTATGGAAGAAAGTTATAAAAAAATGTATGATGCGTACTGCAGAATATTTGAAAAGTGCGGTCTTCCTTATGTTCCTGTCGAAGCTGATCCCGGGCTTATGGGAGGAGCAGTATCACATGAATTCATGATACCATGTGATATAGGGGAAGACAGGATAATAATATGTGAAAAATGCGGCTATGCGGCAAGTACAGAAGTTGCCGAAGCAAAATCAATTAATTTTGAGCTTTCTTCTTTTGAGGGTATAAAAATGAAAGAAGTATTAACACCTGAAAAAAGTTCGGTTAAAGATGTTTCAGAATTTCTCGGTATTGAACCAACTCGTATTATTAAAACTATTATTTTTAAATCTGAAAAAGGTTTGATAGCGGTACTGGTTAGAGGCGATCATGAAATAAACGAACCTAAAATTAAAAAACAATTAAAAATTGAAACTTTAGTTATGGCGACCGAACAAGAGATAATTTATGCTACCGGATGCGGAGTCGGTTTTGCAGGACCATTAGGAATAAATATTCCTATTTTTGCGGATCATGCAGTAAAAACAATAATAGACGGAGTCGCTGGAGCCAATAAAAAAAATATACATATTA
>JADGBB010000072.1 GCA_015231715.1 Candidatus Omnitrophota bacterium | reverse complement strand
TAAAAAATGTAGAAATATTCCAAGAAAAAACAATTGTTGAAGCTCTTGAAAATGAGGCAGGGCTTTCTGTTAAAACAAAAAAATACACTTACCTTATGGCATGGAATTCTATACCCGTAGGTAGCATATATGCTCAAGTAGGGCCTTTCACTGAGTATCAAGGTAAAAAAGTTTTAATGGTTTCGGTTAAGACAGAATCTAATAAGTTTTTGTCCAAAATATATAGAATTGATGATGTTTTTATATCATATATCGATTTGGATACTTTTAGATGTATTAGACATGAGGCTAACCGAAAAGAAGGTAATTACCGCAAAAATCTCATAATTGATTATGATTTTGAAAACCTTACAGCTACATATTCTAACTTGAAGGACGGTTCTGTAAAAAAATGCGAGATACTTCCTGATTCACATGATATTTTAAGCGTAATCATAGAGTTCACGACTTTGCCTGTAAAACCCGGAGAAACTTTACACATGGAGCTTAATTTGAACGAAAAAAACTATGACCTATACGGTTATGTTGAATCACTTGAAGTTGTTATCTTGCCGGGGAAAAAATACGTGCCTGCGTTTAAGATCAAACCTTATGCTATGCTTGACGGTAAGAAATATGAAAGAGGAAAGGGATATTTGTATTTTTCCGCTGATAAAAATAGGGATCCGATATATGGGGCTGTTGAAATACCTTTCGGCAAGGTTACAGCTACGCTGAAAAGTATAGATGAAATCTAGCATAGCGTTGTCCCCGCGCTACAGCTTATTTTATTGCATGGGGTTATTGTTTGAACTATAATGACTTAACTATTTATTAACCAAAAAAAAGCGAGGTTAAATGAAGACATTCGTACTTGATACCAACGTTATTTTGCATAACCCTGATTCACTAGAAGCATTCGAAGACAATAATGTTATCATACCTATTGAAGTTCTTGAAGAATTAGACAGATTTAAAAGAGATCATGATGAAAAAGGACGTAATGCTAGGTTGGCAATTAGGCTTATAGATGATTTGAGATCCAAAGGTAAGCCTGGAAAAGGTGTTAAATTGGAAAATGGTGGAGTATTAAAGATTACTACCGGGTTAGACTATTCGGATGTTGCAAAGAAGCTCGGATTAAGAACAGAAATTGTAGATAATCAGATATTGTTCACAGCTTATATGATGAGCGAACAGCATGAAAATGTAATATTTGTATCAAAAGATATCAATGCCAGGATCAAAGGGGATGCTATCGGTCTTAAGTGTATGGATTTTGAAAAACAGAAAATTGATTTTGATAGGTTGTATTCAGGATGGAGAATAATTGAAAAAACACGTGAAGAGATAGATGATTTTTATCAGTCCAAAGAGGTTAAGGCAGAATCGGATACATATTTCCCTAATGAGTTTGTTTGTATGCAGGATAAAGATGACCCAAAACATTCGGCTATCGGTAGATATAAAGAAGAATTCGGGATATTGATGCCTCTTATACATAACAAAAATCATGTAATGTCGATAAGACCGAAAAATAGAGAACAAGCTATGGCTGTTGAACTGCTGTTGAATGATGACATAAAGCTGGTCACCCTTATAGGCCAGGCAGGAACAGGCAAAACTTTAATGGCTTTAGCAGCAGGTCTTCAGAAAGTGGTTAAAGATAAGGCATATGCAAGACTTTTAGTTTCAAGGCCGGTTATGCCTTTAGGAAAGGATATAGGTTTTTTACCTGGAACTAAAGAAGAAAAACTTGAAAATTGGATGGGACCAATATACGATAACTTGGAATATATTTTTACTGATGACAAAAAAGAAAAGATCAATATCAAAAGTATGATTAATAAACTTGTAAGCGATCAAATAATAGAAATGGAAGCGATGACGTTTATGAGGGGCAGAAGCATAGCCAATCAGTTCATAATTATTGATGAGGCTCAAAATCTTACACCTCATGAAGTTAAAACAATCATTAGCAGGGCAGGGACTAATACAAAAATGATACTTACTGGAGATCCTTATCAGATTGATAATCCTTATTTGGATTCCGCTAGTAACGGTTTGACATATTGCGTCGAAAGGATGAAGGGTCAAAAAATGTATGGACATGTTACTTTGTCACATAGCGAAAGAAGTCCGCTGGCATCTTTAGCGGCAGAGTTGTTATAAAATGAAAATATCCATTAGGCACATAGGGAAAGATGATGTTTTTGAGTTTCAGGCTGTGGAGAAAAAATTGAGGTCTCATTTTCTGCTTTCAAGGGCGGAGCTAAACGGCTTGCGCTCTGTCCTTGAAAAAGCTTTGGTGGAAAGCGGAAAAAACAAAAGAAAAGAAGAAAAAAATGACTAAATATAAAAATGTTCTGAAAATATTCCTGATATTTTTTTTGGTGTTTACACAGATCCAAACTTCACTTTATGCCCGCACAAAAAGAAACACAGGAGATAGTAAAGAACAGAAAAAACCTAAAGAAAAAAAAGTTAAGTATGTCAAATCTAAGTATGCGCTAGGTGCTTTGATGGCGCTAGACGCATCCAGAAAAAAAATGACAAAAGAATACAATGAAGAAACTAAAAGTTATAACGACCTTGCTGAATTGATTGATGTAGGAGAAATTAAAATTGGTTTAACAGAAGATGAAGTATTAAAACTTGTCGGAGAACCAGTTATTGTCATTGATACTGATAATTTCATTGAATGGTACTATAAACCCGGCACTAAGACTTTTATGGATAATCAAAAAATAATTTTATCTTTTGACAGCAGCGGCAAACTCGAAAAATTTCAAAATATTTTGTCTGCTAAATCTTAACCGGCATTTATAGTTTTAATCTCATTATCCGCTTTTATAGGATGTCCTGTTTGTTTTCTGTTGTTTTCTTTTTTGGTCATTATTGCCTGTTTATTTGCCAGCAATCCTTCGATATCTTTTGAAATAGTGGATTCGGATAGTCTTTTTATATTTGCATATTTTTCAGCTAGTATATTTGCTGCCGGTTTATTTAAAGGAGTGAAAAGACGATTGTTTTTTCCTCCGCCGTATATTGTCGGTGCCCATTGCCACCAGTAAACACCGGCTAGCCATGGTTTTTCACAAACAGTTTCAAAAAAAGCTTTGTAGCATTTTGCTTGTATTTCGACATCCGCATTTCCATTAGACGGTGTTTTCCATGGCTCGCTTGGGGCATTAGAGCCGCTGGGATAACCAATTTCTGTGAATAGGATAGGTTTTTTTGTTTCATTAAAAAAGCCTTCTATCTCTACTGCCCAGTTGAGCCATCCTTTTTTTAGATCTTCCAAAGTCGGATTGCTCTTGTATGATAGTGGAAAATATGCATCAATCCCGGCAAAATCAAGATCATCCCAAAATTTAATATTTTTGTAATTATCCCAGTTAGCGGCATAAGTTATTTTGCCGTCAAAAGATGACCTTACATTTTTTATAAGTTCTTTCCATTTATCGGTTTTTTGAGACGCGAAACTAAGTTCAGTTCCTACGCAGTAAAGAGCAACTTTATTTTTTTTTGCAATTTTTGCATAGTGCATTATAAACTTTTCATAACTATTGAACCAATCATTCCAGTCTTCTTCTTTATAAAATCCAATATCAGCTCTCCAGTAACCACTGCCTTGATCGTCTAAAAGATCTATATGCGGTTTAAGCATAACTTTTAATCCCAGTTTATGTGCGGTTTTTATGGCATGATTAATGCTTGAATCAGATGGAGTTAGGCCGGAAGGTTCAATATCAAGCGAATCGACTTTTTCCTGATACCATGTAACTATTATCTGCACGTGATCTACGGACATTTCAGCTAATTTTTCAAGTGCTTTATCCGAATATTGTGAAGCATATTGTGATTTGTCCCATGTAGCGAAACACATCCCTCTTTGAAAATTCATATTAGGGACATAAGTTTCCATCATTATTGCGTAGGTTGGAGCCAGTAACATAGTAGAGGTAACCAATAATGCCAATACTTTATTAACTTTAAATAAGTTTTTCAAAAACATGCTTGCTCCTTGTAGCTGAAAAAAAACCCGCAAAGCTATTGGCTGCCATGCGGGTTTTTGTAAGCTTGATTATATTCCTTTGTATTTTAACAAAAAAAACAAACAAGCTTAAACAAGCAATATTTTGGCAGCTGACTAGCGTCCATTAATGGATACGCTTCTAGAGCTTTGCGTGATATCTTTTCAGATATTTTGCCTTTTCATTATTACGCTAAAAGAACAATTCTTTCGCCTGCAATATACAAATTTACACGTAAAACATAAAAAAGCAAGCTACTATATCAAGCTTTTGTATACTTTACGAAGTTCTCTTTAATTAACTTACCGAAAATGATCGGGTCCTGCCGCTTAGGAACCATCACAAACACTAAAAATTGCCTGTTATTTTCATCAAACAGGTGGAGACACTTCATGGATGTGTAAAATATTTTTATCCGTATGGCGGCAATTTTTAGTATTTGTGCTGTTTCCACCGCGTCACCCAATCATTTTTCGCAAAGTTCCTTACTAAACGTTCGTTAGTTTTTGATTACTCTGCATCCAGCTAGGATGAGGCAGTTATCCCTTTTTCTGACTTTGGTGGTTATAGG
>JADGBB010000071.1 GCA_015231715.1 Candidatus Omnitrophota bacterium | reverse complement strand
CACAAACGGTCTGGAATTGATGGGTGTCATGTTGGCTGTCTCGGAAACAAACCGTGACAGGTTCAGCAGCTTTTCCAGATTTTCAGGACGGATGCAGTCCTGCTTCAGCTTCAGGGCCACGATGGGAATAACAGATGTCAGATCAGCATTGCCGCACCTTTCGCCATATCCGTTAAAAGTGCCCTGAACATGCACGCAGCCAGCCTGCACAGCCGCCACAGAGTTCGCCACAGCCATTTCAGAGTCATTGTGAGTATGAATGCCTATAGATGCCTTGATCTGGGCTTTAACCTCCTCAACAACTTCAAATATCCTGCTTGTCATTGTTCCGCCGTTTGTATCGCATAATACAAGACATTCCGCACCTGCCTCATGAGCGGCCTTAATTGCTTCGATCGCATAATTTGGATTCTCGTTATAACCGTCAAAAAAATGTTCGGCATCAAAAATAACTTTTCTTCCCTGGTCTTTAAGAAACTTAACTGAATCGTAGATCATTTTTGTATTTTCACTTAAGGGCGCGCGTAAAACCGTCTTAACATGAAGATCCCAAGATTTTCCAAAAATAGTCACATATTTAGTTTCAGCTTTTAAAAGTCCTTTAAGAATAATGTCTTTAGCAGGTGCGACACCTACTCTTCTGGTACTTCCGAAAGCGACAAGTTTAGATCTTTTCAATTTAAGAGATTTAGCTGCAATAGAAAAGAATTCATCCTCTTTAGGATTAGCTCCCGGCCATCCGCCTTCAATAAAATCAACTCCAAGTTCATCAAGCTTTGAAGCTATTCTCACTTTGTCCTGAACAGAGAATGAAATTCCTTCGCCCTGAGAACCGTCTCTTAAAGTTGTATCGTAAATCTGGATTTTTTGCATCTTTGCTCCTTGTTCAATATCTTTGCATTATTTTTTGTTCAAGGCAAATGCAGTATGCAAAGCAATTACCGCTCTATCTGCATCTTTCTTATCTATAACGCAAGATATTTTTATCTCACTTGTCGATATCATGTTTATGTTTATTTTTTTTGCCGCTAGCGCACGAAACATTTTTGCTGCTACTCCTGCATGGCTTCTCATTCCTATCCCGACAATTGAAAGCTTTGCTATACTTTTATCTACCTCAAAAGATGCTGCTCCGATCAGTTTAACGATCTTATCTAGTTTTTTTTCAACTTTCTCTATGTCAGCAGTCGGTACTGTGAATGAAATGTCCGTAGCACCTGTTTTTGATATGTTTTGGATTATCATATCAACATTAATATCAGCTTTAGCCAAGTTCTCAAACAACAAACTGGCCGCACCCGGTTTATCAGGAACTGCACATACTGTAACTTTTGCTTCTTTGATATTGGCCGTAACTCCTCTAACTAAAACGTCTTCCATCTCTTTAACCTCCTTAGATATCAATGTTCCGGGTTCGTCACAAAAACTTCCCCGAACATGTAGTGGTACATTAAATTTACTTGCAACTTCCATACTTCTGGCCTGCATTACCTGAGCTCCTAGTGACGCCAACTCAAGCATTTCATCATAACTGATCGTATCAAGCAAACGAGCGTCCTTAACAATTCGCGGGTCTGCTGTATACACACCCTTAACGTCAGTGTATATATCACATACAGTTGCGTTTAATACTTTCGCTAAAGCTACGGCTGTCATATCGGAACCGCCTCTGCCTAAAGTAGTTATCTCATGGTCTAAACTTATTCCCTGAAAACCGGCAACAATAACGATCTTCCCTTGTTTCAAATGCTTCTTCATTATATCGGTATTTATATCGATAATTCTTGCCTTGGTGTGTTTAGTGTCAGTTATTATCCCGACTTGCGCACCGGTAAGAGATATTGCCTCTTTCCCAAGCTTATGTAAAGCCATGGCTAAAAGAGCTATGGATATCTGCTCACCCGTAGACAACAACATATCCATCTCTCTTTCAGAAGGACTTTCATTGATCTCCGCGGCAAGCTTTACTAGCTCGTCCGTAGTTTTTCCAAGCGCTGAAACAACTACAACAACATCATACCCGTCATCTTTCGCTTTAGCGACTTTCCTGGCAACACCTTTGATCTTTTCGGGGTTAGCAACACTTGTACCGCCGAATTTCTGCACAATAATTTTTTTAGTTTTTTTCTTCATAGTTCCTTTCCGTTTTTATTTTATAAATTTTTTCATCAACTCATGCCCTTTTTTCAACTTAATACTCCCGGCAGCCGCAGCTGCTTCAGAAAAAACAGTAACATCGTCAGGCACTATCCCATTGCCGGCCATCGCAAATGGTACAGCGTCTCTAGTATGTGTTCTTTTTTTAACAGGTGTCGGATGATCAGGAAGCACAAGAACTCTGTAATCATTTCTCTCGGCGAATGCTTTGAGTATTGTACCTACTATCTTCTGATCAAAATTTTCAATAGCTGTTATCTTAGCTCTTATATCTCCGTTGTGCCCGGCTTCGTCCGGAGCTTCAACATGAACAAAAACCAGATCATGCGTTTCAAGGATCTTTAAAGCATATTCTGCTTTACCCAAATAATTGGTGTAATAATAACCTGTTGCTCCCGGAACTTCAGCAACATAAAACTTCAAAACTTTTCCCATGCCTTTTATAAGGTCAACTGCAGAAATGATACCTCCGGACAATCCATATGCGTCACTAAAAGAAGGAATATTCGGTTTTTTACCCTGTCCCCACAGCCATATCATATTGCCGGGATTCTGTCCCAGATCAACCCTCACATTGTTAATATCATGATTTTCGAGTATTGATTTGGAACTATTTATCATATCAGCGATTTCCGCATTATCAGGCATGAATTTTTTTATAGGTTTATCCAAGATGTCATGAGGAGCGTGACAATTCAAACTAGCTAACTTATTCGCCTCTTCAGCATCTTTACAATTAGCTATCATTAAGTTCCTGTAGCTGCATCCGGGATAAAACTTGAATTTTTTTCCGCCTATCTTTTCGTCAATATGCTTAGCCAATACTTCTGACTCAGAAGTTGTGATATGACCGGCGCTGTAATCCGACATTATCCCGTCAAAAACTGTTACTAAATTATATCTAAATGCAACCTGGTTATCTTTAAGTTCAAAGCCTAAATTAGATGCTTCTAAAGGGCCTCTGCCGCAATAATATTTTTCGGGATCATATCCCAAAATAGACAGGTTAGCAACATCACTAGCCGGTACCATTTTAGGCGGAACATTGTTTACTAGTCCCGATACACCCTTACGAGCTATCGAGTCCATAAATGGCGTACCTGCTGCTTCCATACAAGTTTTGCCGGCCAGTTCTTCTAGCGGTTCGCCGGACATACCGTCTGGGACAAGAATAATATATTTCATATGGACTCCCTTTTATTATGCATTTATTAAACCGGCTGCTTTTGCTACTTCTTCTACATCGGCATTAACTACAGCAGGACTATCGACAGATTTAATTGCCCTGTCAGGATCTTTAAGCCCATGCCCCGTCAATACACAAACTATATCTCTTGCTTTTTCATTTTCTTTAAGCTTTGGAAAATAACCTTCTTTGGCTTTCTTTAAAATGCCAGCTACACAAGCACAAGAGCCTGGCTCAGCAAATACACCTACTTTACTTGCAAGAAATTTATATGCTTCCAAAATCTCTTCATCAGTAACCTTATCAATTAAACCTTTCGACTCATCTCTTGCTTCGACAGCTGTAGCCCAGCTTGCAGGATTTCCGATTTTTATAGCTGTAGCAATAGTTACAGGATTTTCTATGATTTTGTTATCAACAATAGGCGCCGAAAGAGCCGCCTGAAAACCCATCATAACAGGCAAATTGACAATAAAACCTTTTTCTTTGTATTCTTTGTAACCTTTCCAGTATGCTGTAATATTTCCTGCATTGCCTACAGGCAAAGCATGGTAATACGGCGCATGACCAAGTTTTTCACAAATTTCAAACGCGCCTGTTTTCTGTCCTTCTATTCTATATGGATTGATAGAATTTACAACAGTAATAGGGAACTTTTCACTTAATGCTCTGACAATATTCAAAGCTTGATCAAAATTTCCTTTTATTGCAACAACCTTAGCACCGTGAATAAGCGCTTGCGCCAATTTCCCTAGAGCAATAGCGCCTTCAGGTATAATTACTAAACATTTGATCCCGGCAACAGCGGAAAATGCCGCAGCACTTGCGGAAGTATTCCCTGTAGAAGCACACACTACTGCGCAAGAGCCTTCCTCAACTGCTTTTGATACTGCAACGGTCATGCCCCTATCTTTAAAACTACCTGTAGGGTTAAGTCCCTCATATTTAAGATGCACATTATAACCAGGCCCTATCTCATTTGACAAAGCTTTAGCTTTGATCAAAGGAGTATTTCCTTCTTCTAACGTAATAACAGGTGTCTTTTCGGTTACAGGTAAATATTTTCTATATTTTTCTATCAAACCCACTATTTATCCCTCCATTCTTATGACAACAGTTTTTTCCGAAACAAAATCAAGTTTATCTATTTTTTCTACGGCTCTGCGCATCTCACCCTCGTTTGCCTTATGAGTTAAAACAATAACTGGCACGACTTGT
>JADGBB010000070.1 GCA_015231715.1 Candidatus Omnitrophota bacterium | reverse complement strand
CCACCTAATACAAATAAACTTACCGGCGAAAAATCAGTCAACATTAACCCAAAACCAAGAGAAATAATAACTGCAAAAACCACGCCTGATATAGCGCCTTCTACAGTTTTTTTAGGACTTATGCTGGGAACTAAAGGTGTTTTACCGAATTTACTGCCTCCAAGATACGCCCCTATGTCTGAACCTTTTGTAACTAAAATAAGATAAGCTACAATGTCCGCTCCGTTATCCATCATCCTGATCTTTACAAAAAAAGAGAAAAACCATCCTATATAAAAAACGCTGAACAAAGTTACGCTCATAGATATCAAATGGTCTTGCCGTTCGTTTTTACGTGTTAATTGAAAAATAAAAACCAAAAGACTTGCTAGTATTATAAGAACACTCTCAAAAAATATTAATCGCGGATAGATCGTACCTAGATAAACAAAAATTGGTATAGACAAAGCAGTTATTGTGCCGAAATATTTATGAACAAAAACACCATTTTCTTGCGCCATTGATAAAAGCTCAAAAACAGCAAAAGCTATAAAAGCAGAAATAACAATAGCGAAAAGCCATATCGGAAAAAAATATACTACTATTCCCACAAAAGATATCAGGATTATGGTGATAAAAGTCCTTCTTAAAAGTTTATCCACCAAATCTCCTTTTTCGATTTCCGTATTCCTGAATTGCTTGCTCAAACTCTTGAGAGGTGAAATCAGGCCAAAGTGTTTTTGTAATATAAAATTCTGAATATGCCGATTGCCATATAAGAAAATTGCTGATCCTCATTTCCCCGGATGTTCTAATAACAAGATCTAGTTCAGGCAGATCGTTTGTATATAAAAATTTTTCAAAATATTGTTCATTAATATCATCTGCATTGATCTTATTTTCCGCTACAGATCCGGCAATTTTTTTTACCGCATCAACAATTTCCTGCCGTCCTCCGTAATTAAGTGCCAGTGTGAGGATGAGACCGGTATTGTTTTTTGTAAGTTCTTTTAATGATTCGAGCTCATTTTGTAGATTTTCAGGAAAAGCTTTTATTCTGCCGATATAATTGAACCTGACATTATTTTTTAGAAGTGTTTTTCCTTCTTCTCGTATCTGCATTAACAAAAGGCCCATTAGCGCAGATACTTCTTTTTCGGACCGCTTCCAATTCTCTGTAGAAAAGGTAAATAACGTCAGCGCCTCTATAGCATTTTTCGAGGCGCTTTCCGTTATAATTCTGACAGTTTTAACCCCTTGATTATGCCCAAAAACACGGGCTAAATTCCTGCTAGTAGCCCAACGTCCGTTACCGTCCATTATAATGCCGACATGTCTGGGTATATTCATAAGAAAAATTATTTAATTAGTTCCGCAGTAGGGATACTATCGCCGCTTACTCTTTCTTCCTGATATTCAGGCAATATCGCTATTTCAACACGTCTGTTCATGGAACGTCCTTCTTTAGTGTCATTAGATGCTGCAGGCCTATACTCGCCGTATCCGGTTGCTGAAAGTCTAGCAGGAGAAAGCCCTGTTTCTTCCATATAGTACAAAACATTCGTCGCTCTCGCGCTAGAAAGTTCCCAATTTGATTTCCATTTAGAATAAGTTATCGGCACATTATCCGTATGTCCGTTTATACCAATATTTTTGTTTGGCACTTCAGATTGGATTATCTCGGATACTTTGTTCAATACAGGTTTGGCGTCATCTTTTAAAACAGCTTTGCCTGAATCAAAAAGAATATTATCGGAAAGCACTATGATCAAACTTCCGTTATCCATTTTAAGTGATACTTGCCGATCAGAGATCTGCGAGCTCAACTTTTTTGCCAGCATATCCATTGTCTGCTCAAACTGTTCTTTTTCCTTTTGTCTTAAAGCTTCAAGCTCGTCTACTTTCGCTTGAAGCTCTTTTATTTGAGTTTTACTTTTAGGACTTTGCTTGTAAAAATTTACGGCACAACCTGACATCGTGAAACTAAAGAAAATCCCCATCATAAGAAACAAACTGTATACCCTCAACATTTTCATCATATCCTCCTTTATCTTGCGTTTTTCTATTTTATATTGGACAAGTCAAAGTTTGAGTTCTGCTTTTGCCCACTGAAACTAACATAATTTCTGTGCCTATAAGTTCTTTTATTCTGGCAATATATTTTTTTGCATTAACCGGCAAATTCTCGTAACTTTTTATTTTAGTCGTATCTTCCAACCATCCGGGGTGTTCCTCATATAAACATTCACAATTGTTTAAAAAATTTGGTATCCCGGGTATGCTGTTAAAAATTTTGCCTTCATACTTATATCCGTAACATATCTTTATAGTAGGAAGTTCATCCAGCACATCAAGTTTAGTTATTATAACACTATCTATGCCGTTAATATCAACAGAATTTTTTACTAAAACAGCATCGAACCAACCGCATCTTCTTGCCCTCCCTGTAGTAGCTCCAAACTCTCCTCCTTTTTGACGTATAGTCTCCATCAATTCATCGTTGAATTCTGTCGGGAACGGCCCTTCTCCTACTCTTGTCGTATATGCTTTCACAACGCCTAAGACTTCATCTATGTGCGAAGGCCCAATGCCTGCACCTGTACAAGCACCTCCGGCAGTAGAACTGCTTGAAGTAACATAAGGATATGTACCGTAATCAATATCCAAATATGTTCCCTGTGCGCCTTCAAAAAGTATAGAGTCTCCATTTTTTAGCGCCGAGCTCAGCAAAGAAGCAGTATCGCAAACATATTTTTTCAGTCTATCCATATATGGAATATATGTTTTATATATTTCTTCGGCGTCAAATCCGTCATGTCCATAAAGGTTTCTACAAATAACATTTTTTTCTTCAATGATATCTTTAAGCCTTTCCAAAAAATATTTTTTATCATACAGATCACCTATTCTAAGACCTACCCTAGAAACTTTATCGGCATAACATGGACCTATCCCTTTTTTAGTAGTGCCGATACGCCCGTTTTTCTTAAGTTCACGCAGCTCATCTATCGTGTTGTGATAAGGGAAAATAACATGAGCTTTGTCGCTTATCTTAAGCTGATTATCAACATCCATCCCCTGTTCCTTCAAAAGATCTATTTCATCTAAAAGGCTTTTGGGATCGATAACAACACCGTGCCCGATAATACAGATCTTGCCTTTATGCAGTATGCCGGAAGGGATCAAATGTAAAACATATTTTTTATCGCCGATAACAACAGTATGTCCTGCGTTATTGCCGCCTTGAAAACGTGCGATGTATTGTACTTTTTCTGTCAACACATCGATTACTTTGCCTTTACCTTCATCTCCCCACTGAGCGCCAACTAATACCGTTACTTTTCCCATCGATAACTCTCCATTTTTTAAGTTAATTTTACGTGTTTAACATCCATAATATCTTTAACCATTCGAATCTTCTTTATTATGCTCTTTGGAACTTCGCTATCTAATTTTATCAGACTTATCGCCTTTTTTGTTTTTTTTTTTCTTCCCAAACTTATGCTGGCTATGTTTAATCCGGATGAACCAACAATCGAACCCTACTTTCCGACTATTCCGGGAACATCTTTGTTTGTAATAACCAGCATAAAACCTTCCGGAACCGCTTCAAGATAAAAATCATCTATTCTCACTATTCTTGGATCATTATTTTTAAAAAGGGTCCCCATTATCAAGCGCTTTTTTTTGCCGGAAGCTATCTCTACAGTAATAAGATTGGCAAAATCTGTTATTTCAGATGTTTTTTTCTCTTCAACTTTAATACCTCTGTCTTTAGCTACTACCATTGAGTTAACATAATTAACGTGTTCGTCTAAAATCAAAGTAAAAAGTCCTTTCACTAAAGACCTTGTCAGAACTGAAGTATCAAGGTTTGCCAGTTCACCCGTGTACTTGACCTTGATCGAACTTATAGGTTCATCCATAAGCTGTGTCGCGACGCTTCCAAGCCTCTCAGCCAAATCGATGTAAGGCGAAGTCCTTGCCATCATCTCGTCATCAAGAATAGGAACGTTAACAGCATTTCTGTAGCTCTTATTATTAAGCGCATCTGCTACACATTCAGCAATATCGACAGAAACTTTAATCTGCGCCTCACTTGTAGCCGAACCTAAATGCGGAGTAGTTATAACTTCATTCATAGCAATAACCGGCGAATCCATCGGAGGTTTCAGCTTCGAAGAATAAACATCCAATGCCGCGCCTTTAACTTTTCCGGAACGAATATATTTTGCTAATGCCTTTTCATCTATAATGCCGCCTCTTGCAGCATTTATTATCCGGACATCTTTCTTCATTAATTTAAATGCTTCTTCATCTATCAGGTTTTTTGTATCTTCTGTAAGAGGTGTATGTATAGTGATAAAATCTGATCTCTGTAAAAGAGATTTAAATGTTACATGCTCTACGTTTATGCTTTTCGCTTTTTCTTCTGATAAAAAGGGATCATAAGCTATTACTTCCATCTCAAAACTTTGAGCTCGTTTAGCAAAAGCTTCTCCTATACGTCCGAGCCCAATTATCCCCAATACCTTTCTGTATAGTTCTGCGCCCATGAATCCTTTTCGATCCCATAACCCGGACTTTATAGATTGATTAGCATTTGGAATATTTCGCGATAATGACATCATAAGTGCGAACGCATGTTCAGCCGTT
>JADGBB010000006.1 GCA_015231715.1 Candidatus Omnitrophota bacterium | reverse complement strand
GGGGCAGTGTTGCGGTAAATGGGCGGATAATAAAAAAATGGATAAAGATAGTCATTTGGATTATTTCAAGAGATCCGTTGGTAATGCCTATGAATATGCTGTTTCAGAGAAGAAGGCGGGGAAAAAAATAGTCGGGATAATGTGTGAATATACGCCGCGAGAGTTATTGATGGCCGCTGGATGTGTGCCGGTATGTTTGTGCGGAGGTTCGCTTGAAATGATAGCTCCGGCAGAGAAAGAACTTCCGGCTAATTTATGTCCGATAATTAAATCAACTTATGGTTATAGCATTGAAAAATCAAACCCTTTTCTTGAAATGGCGGATCTATTAGTTGCGGAAACTACATGTGACGGAAAGAAGAAAATGTATGAACTTTTAAGTCTTAGACATCCTATGTATGTTCTGGAACTTCCTCAAAAATCAAGGGATGCTGATGCTTTCGATCATTGGGTGAAAGAGCTGAAAAAATTAAGAACTTTTTTAGAAAAAACATTTAATGTCAAAATCACAAACGAAAAGATCAAAAAAGCTATCGCAGTAATGAACAAAGAAAGAAAATTGAAAAGGGCATTGGCTGAACTAATGAAATCTGAAATTCCTTCGATAAAAGGCCGAGAATTACTAGAATTGAAAAGCTTGATCTCAGGGATACCGGAAGACCTTGCGCAATATGAAAATATATATAAAGTGTTTAAGTCCCAAGAAGATCGAAAAGAATTATCTGATAAGGTGAGAGTGTTGCTAACCGGCGTGCCTTTACCGCATGGTGCCGAAAGAGTAATGGATATAATTGAAGCTGGCGGAGCTATAGTTGTCGCTCAAGAAAACTGTACCGGGCTTAAGCCGTTAGATGAAGATGTAAATGAAAGTGACAATGATCCAATTATGGCTTTAGCCGAAAAGTATTTTCATCTGCCGTGTTCAGTTATGACAAAAAATAATGACAGGATGAAAAGATTAAAAGAACTAGCAAATGAATATCGCGCCGAATGCGTTATAGAGCTCGTTTGGCAGACTTGCATAACTTATGATATTGAATCGGCATTAGTAAAAAAAATGACTGAAGAAGAGTTGGATCTGCCGTATCTTCGAATAGAAACAGATTATTCGCCAAGTGATACGGAGAGGCTTGCAATGAGAATACAGGCTTTAGTTGAAACAGTAAACAATAAAAAATAATGTTATGGAAAATAGAGCATTAAATATTCCCGCAAAAAAAATAGCGTATGACAGTCCCTTTATTCCGGCTGAATGGATCACTGCGCACGGGTTCGAGGCTTGCCGCGGGATAATGGATCATGAGCATGATAATATGCCGATAAATGTAGACTCAGGGGTATGTCCCTATATGAGCGATTTTGTAAATAGTGCTGCACAAAATCCTGATGTCAGAGCAATTGTTTTGACTACGACCTGTGATCAGATGAGACGCGCAAAAGATTTCATCGACATGCGTTCGGATAAACCGTGTTTTTTGATGAATATTCCGTCGTCCTGGCAGAATAAAAACGTCCTCAGAGTTTATTCTGATGAATTAAAAAGACTTAGTAGTTTTTTAATTTCGTTGGGAGGGATTAAAAAAGATGAAAAAGTAATTGATTCATTTATGCGCAGAGAAAGGAAAACAAGGAAAAATTTACTAAATGAAAAAAACAAATATTTTTTAGCTGATACTATTCCGGTTGCTTTATTGGGCGGACATTTTAGCGATAATGATCATGAAATAATTGACTTGATAGAAGAGATGGGAGGTACGGTTGTTTTAGACGGTACCTATGAGGGGGAAAGAGTTCTACCTTTAGAAAGCGACATATATGAAAGTTATCTCAATTCGGCAGAATTATTGACTAAAATATATTTTGAAGAAATACCGGATGTGTTCAAAAGGCCCAATAATAGGCTGTTTGACTGGGTTAGAGAAAAAATAATTGAAAACAATATTAAGGCAGTTGTTCTAGTAAGATACTTGTTTTGTGATAAATGGCATGCAGAATCTTTAAGGCTGAAAGAGATAGCAGGCCTACCATTTTTAGATATTGAGCTGGACGGGAAAAAACTGAGCCGAAGAACTAAAACAAATGTTCAGGCTTTTATGGAGATGTTGAATGATAGAGAGTCTATCGCAAATTACATTTGAAAAGTTGGATGAAAGCTATGATCTGGCTACGAGTAAAGGGTATGCCAAGCCATGGTACAGTTCTAGTCTTTGCAGCCATATTGAAAACGGCGATGAGAGGTTATTGAATCTTAAATTCGATAATTCAAATGAGGCGCATGATCTATGGAATTTTCTGCTGAGCGAAAACGAACGATTGGATAAAGCCAGAGAAGACGGGAAAATAATTGTAGGAGCCATGAAGGATCTGGGTACTATTCCTGTAATTGCTTATTCATTTCCGAATATTTGCGCATTCTATCCGGACGGCGCGTGGTGGATACCTTGTGTTATGGAATTAAAAGAAGGACTGCTGGAGATAGCTGACAAATACGGTATTGACGAATCATTTTGTCCGGTACGCGCTATGATCGGGGCTTTTGATAATGAAGAACATTTTCCTTTACCTGATGTTTTGGTTTGCAGTGTCGGTGCGACTTGTGATGATTTTTCGTCAATAGCACAAAGAATAGAAGGTATGGGGCAGAGCGTGTTTTGGTGGGAAATGCTGCATAGAAGAGATCCGATGCCTGATGAAAAGACTGTCGCTTTGCCCGGCGGAGTAATTGCTCCCGAAGTTCAAGTTGAATTTATAAAAAAAGAATTATTGAGAATAATAGATCTTTTTTCTAGCCTTATGGGAGAGGAATTAACCGATAGCATGCTAAAAGCGGGAATTGATAAAGCTAACGAAATACGCACTCAGCTTAATGATCTAAGGAATTTGACTTTTATATCAGAAGTATGTCCGCTTCCTGCATTGGAACTTTTAGTGGCTGAAATGATGGCATTACATTATTGTTCCGATAGAGATGAAGTAAAAAATGTATTAAATGGTTTACTGAAAGTTGTTCGAGAAAGGGTAAATAGAGGAGTAGGCTTTTTCGGCAAGGAAGCTGTCAAAATATTCTGGGTCAATCCTGTGGCTGACTTAAGAGTTATGAATATTCTGGAAGAATGCGGGGGAAGGATATGCGGGACTGAAAATCTTTTTACGCATGCTTTGGATCTTATTCCTACTGACGTAAATCCTTTAGATGCTCTTGCGCGGACAGCATTGGCAGACCCTATGGCTTGTTCCGCAAATGATCGCGCCAAAAGAATATGCCGTGATATTAAACTTTATAATTCAGAAGCTGTAATTATTTCCAGAATACCCGGAGCAAGCCATTGCGCATTAGAAGGGTCTATTATTAAAGATATGATCTCTTTAGAATTGAATATACCTGTGATCGAAATTGAAGTATCGCCGATAAGTGATTCTTTTCATCAGCAGATAAAAACAAGAATAACAACACTTGTCGAAACAGTTAAGGGAAATAGATAAGAATGGGGAATGAAAAAAGGATCAGGATAATGCAGAGGTCAATGAAATTAGGTCATTGTGTATGTGATCCTAAAGAACCATGCCCTTGTGATATTTTTAAAGACGAAGGGGTTTGTCTTTGTGCCGGGGAAAAACGTAAGACTAAAGATGCCTCAAAGGTTAAGCTGACTGAACTTGTTCACAATGCAGGTTGTGCCTCAAAAATACCCGCGGGGGACCTTGATAGATTTTTGAATAGATTAATATATCCTAAAGATGCCAATGTGATCTCTGGAATATCGGAAGGTGACGATGCCGGCATTTACAGGATCAATGACTCGACAACATTAGTGCAGACAGTAGATGTATTTACACCATGTGTAGACGATCCTTTTGAATTTGGGAAAATATGTGCGGTGAATTGTTTGTCGGATATTTATGCTATGGGCGGAGTACCGCGTACTGCTTTAAGTATATTGGCTTTCCCTTCCGACACAATGGATCCTGAAGTAATGTTCTTGATGATGAAAGGCGCAATGGAAATATTGGCCGAAGCTGAGTGCACACTTATAGGCGGACATAGCATTAAGGACAATGAGATAAAATTAGGTTTCAGCATCACGGGAACTATAGATGGATCAAGGGTTGTAGCTCTGTCGGACGCTAAGGTCGGAGATAAACTTGTATTGACAAAATCTTTAGGTGTGGGTGTTTTGAATTTTGCTAAACAAATAGGGAAAATAAACGAGACAGGATTAAATGAAGCTAAATTGTCAATGATGACTTTAAATAGATCGGCCTCGGAAGCAATGAATAAATCTGGTGTTTCAGCGGCAACTGATATCACCGGATTTGGACTTTTTGGGCATCTTATACGGATGATCCGTAAAGCAGGAGTTACAGCTAGCATAGAAGCAAGATCATTGCCGGTATTTCAAGGGGTATTAGATTTATTAAAAGAGGACGTTATCCCCGGGGCTATAGAGCGGAATAAAGAATTCGTTGGTTCTGATATTACTATTGGTGATGATGTTCCTGAAGAATATGCTCTTTTGGGATTTAATGCGGAAACTTCCGGCGGGCTTTTAATATCTGTACCTATGGATAAGCATGAGAAACTTTTATTGGAACTTAAATTAAGGGGAATAGTTCCGGTAACTATTGGTGAAATAGTCAATGAATCTTGCGGAGAAATAAAACTTATTTAGGGGGTATTATGGAAATTTGCGGATTGCTGGTTGTAGTAGGTGTAGTTGTCGGCGTGGCTTTAGTCGGTGTAATTGCTAGAAAAAATAAGGAATAAATATAAATGGTTTATGTCGGGATAGATGCCGGGAGCAGGACGATAAAGATCGTAATGATCGACGGCGATGATATGAGTGTAATAGCTAGAAGCCTTGTAGATCAGGGCGTGGAGCAGGTTTCTTTGGCTAAAGGGCTTTATGAAAAAATGCTTAAAATAAACGGGATAAATCCTTCCGATGTCGCAAAAGTAATTGCTACGGGTTATGGGAGGAACGCTCTTGATTGGGCTAATACAACAGTTACAGAAATTACCTGTCATGCAACGGGAGTAAAACATCAGCATCCTAATGCAAGGACAATAATAGATATCGGCGGACAAGATAATAAATTGATACGATTGAGCGAGTCAGGTAGTGTACGTGATTTTTCGATGAATGATAGATGTGCCGCAGGAACAGGGCGATTTCTTGAAGTAGTTTCCGATAAGCTTGAAATAAAGTTAAGTGATCTAGGCAAGATCGCTGCTAAGGCTAATAAGCCCTCTGTTATCAGCAGCATGTGTGTTGTTTTCGCTGAAACTGAAATAATAAGTCTTCTCGCTTCGGGAGAAACTCCTGAAAATATTGCCTCCGGAGTACAGGCTTCGATCGCTAAGCGTATAGCATCAATGTCCGGAGGGAAAGTTGAGGATGATATTATTTTTACAGGAGGAGCCGCATTGGTCCCGGGAATGAAAGAGGCGCTTTCAATAGCTTTGAAGTGCAGCATTATTGTGGCATCAGATCCAAAGTTCACAGGAGCCATGGGAGCCGCACTGATTGCCGCAAAAGAAGACAGAAATAGATCAAATAAATTAACAACAAAATATTGTGAAGTAAAATGATGAGAAACATAAAAAAAGAATTTACAAATAAAAATTTGATAATGGGCAGCTGGATAGGATTTTTGTCAGTCATCATTATCATTTTAGCCGTAATAGTAAATAATAATCTGGGCAATAGACAATTTAAAATTGAAATGCAGGAACATTGGCCCGGAGCACAGCCGCAGCCGGTGCATAAGCCGGTGCAGGTTAATTTTCAGGGAGCTCTTACGGCTATTGAGCAATCGTATAACGATATCGCTCAAGAGCTGAATAAAGTCAGCGTTTGTATATCCGGCGGTAAAGTAGTGAATGGTGTTCCCCAGCAGATAAATGCTACAGGTATTATTGTAGGAAACCAGTATGTTCTTACTAATTATCATGTTATTGAAAATGCGACACATCTTTATGTAATAGCCCGAACGCCTGCTATTGTGAGTGTTCCGGCTGAAGTTATTAGAACCGATTGGAATAACGATATAGCATTATTGAAAATTAATACTACAGCCGTACTTCCGATAGCGCGAATAGGTAACTCTGATACTGTGAATGCGGGAGATATTGTTTTTGCTGTGGGTAATGCATTAGGGTCAGGCAATGTTTTTACATCAGGGATGGTGTGTGACAGAAATCAATCTTTTACTATTAACGGCAGAAATTATCAAAATATGATAAGGACCGAAACATATATGTTCCCCGGTTCAAGCGGGGGACCTTTGGCTAATATACGCGGAGAAGTGATCGGTATAAATACGGCAATATATGATCCCAACGGAAATTTTACAGGTATAAGTTTTGTAACACCTATAAACAGGGCATTAAAGCTTATTCAAAGCTGGAATTTGCCGGGGATAAATACTTTTGGCGGTCAATACGTACAGGTAGCGTACAGCCCTGTAGACAATCCGTATTCCCTAGCGGCCTGAGCGGCTTAGGCCTATTATCCGGTGCCGTCGGCATCGGAAAAGGAAAAGATGAAGTTTAATTTATATAACAATAATTTTGTAGAAAGCGTAGATATGAGCAAAATTTTCTGGCATGTATTTATCGTCGGAGTTATTTTTATGGCGATAGGCATATATTTAGGAAATCCGTTTGAGACATATCAGAACGCTTCTACTCTCTGACTATCGTGTATCGGAATCGAATGATTCAATTGATACCGTGAGTTTCGATTGGAGTCATAAAGTATGAATATATTACAACCGATAAGACGTGCGAGCCAGGCATTCGGCTTAATAATAGCTAATTTATATATTTCTGTATTTTATCGTTCAGAAATATATAAAGGGCCAATGAAAAGTGTTTGTGTGCCTTTTTTGTATTGTCACGCGTGCCCAACGGCGAATTTTGCGTGTCCCATAGGGACGCTGCAGCATTATTCGGCTATACGTAAGTTCCCGTTCTTTCTCATAGGGCATCTGATGATCGTAGGGCTTTTAGTCGGACGTATGGCATGCGGATGGCTTTGTCCTTTTGGTCTTTTTCAGGAAGTAATGTACAAAATAAAATCGAAGAAGATAGAAATACCTAAAGTGTTTTCATATATGCCGTATGCGGTATTGATCATTCTCGCTATCTTGCTGCCGTATTTTACTACAGAACATTGGTTTTCAAAATTATGTCCTGTAGGGACTATGGTTGCCGGGATACCTTGGGTAGCATGGAACCCGATCAATCCGACTACGGGGGATCCAACAATTCTTCCCGGTACAGTAGGTGTTTTGTACTGGAGCAAAATATTGTTACTTGTCGGATTTTTATATTTATTTGTTGTGGCAAAAAGGCCGTTCTGCAGGTATGTGTGTCCGCTGGGTTTATTCTGGTCGTTTTTTAATAAAATAAGCATTATGAAATTGGAAGTATCAGATGGATGTACAAAATGCGGTATTTGTAAAAATAAATGTCCGGAAGATATTAAAGTTTATGAAGAACCGAATTCAAGAGATTGTATAAGATGTTTGGATTGTACAAGCTGTGAGCATATTAATGTCGTATTTTCATTGCCTGTGAAAGAAATAAAAGTCGTAAAGAAAAAGGCCGGTATGCGTAATGCATGAAAAATTAAAGAATATTAAATGGTATCATTTGGCGATAGCCGCGGTAATTATCCTTTTCAGCCCTATGATTTTTTTATTCGTTAAACCGGCTGTTTCGATGAATATAATCGCTATACCGGTAGACAGGCCTTCTTTAGACGCGCCTATCTCTCCGGTTTTTTCCAGATGCCAATATTTTATTTTCTATGATCTTAAAAGGAATGAAGCAACGTATATTGTTAATCAGTATCTTAATACAAATCATGAAGTCGGAATGCATGTGACGCATCTTGTCATGAGGGAAAAAGCCGGAATTGTTATAGCTAGGACAATAGGGCCTGAGCCTTTCGAGCATCTGACAGCGCGCGGAGTCGAAATATATAAGTCTGCAGCTTTTAGCGTGCGTTCAGCTATTATGCAGTATAAAACGAATCTACTAGAAAGAACAAATAAACCGACAGGATTCTTTAAACAATTTTTTTAAAAAATTTAAACAAAGGGAAGTGAATATGAGAGATATTGTTTACTCAAAAAAAGAACAAACAAAATTTATTGCGGCCGCTGTTTTAGTTGTTTTAGGAGTAATGTGTTTTTACGGCATGTTTGGATTTCATTATGAAAAAAATATTATTCCTGTTGAGAACTTAGATCTGGGAGGAATGCAGCAAATAGCCTATACTCCGCAAGGATGTATGCAGCCGGTTGCATTTCAAGGTAACGGTTGTTTTCAGCCGGTAGCGTTTCAAGGGAATGCGTGCATGCCAGGTCAGTTTGTTGCGATGCAGTCAGGAGGGCTTGACCTTCCGATCGGAGTGACATTAGTCGGAAAAGGTATGGTATCAGCACTAGTCCCGGGATCACAAGCTGATATGGCCGGTATAAGGGTCGGTGATGTGATTAACCGGATCAACGGGAAGTGAACGACTAACCTAGGCGCTATCGGGCGTAGCGCAGCAGCAGGAGTTTATTCGGTAAGATATAGTCGTAATGGCAGTAATATAACGGTAGGTATTTAAGTTTTTGTTTTAGTTTAATTTATGAACAAATACAAAATGTCATTCTGAGCCAAAGGCGAAGAATCTCAGCCCTACGCTAGCAGATCCTTCGGCTTCGCCTCAGGATGACGAAATTGGTAAATTATTAATACGGAGGTATTTAGTGTCTGGTGATGCTCACAGTCTTCAAAGCTGCTGTGGGGCCGATAAGGTCCCGGGTGGGTTCGATTCCCATATACCTCCGCCATTTAAGGATCTATTAAGAAAGATACCGGCGGTTTCGGATTTTATTACAAGCGGTCCCGGACAAGAGATCATTAAACGTTTTGGCGAGGGGATGCTTAAACAAGAACTTAGATTATTGCTTTCAGAAATAAGAACGGATATTACGAGTGGAAAAATAAATAAAGTTCCTGACGCAAATGAACTAAAAGATGAATTGATGAAAAGAATGGATAGAGCTATTTCTAACCGCGGCAGGTATGCCGTTAATGCCGCCGGAATATTACTGCATACAGGACTCGGAAGAGCGCCTTTATGTAAAGAAGCTATAGATGCATTACAGGTGATGAACGGATATTCGATATTACAGGCGGATACCTCAACAGGTAAGCGTTCGTCTAGAGAAGAAAAGATAGAAAAAATGATGATAGAGCTTACCGGATGTGAAGCTGCGACTCTTGTAAATAATAATGCCGCCGCGACTGTATTAGTTTTAAATACTTTGGCAGAAGGTAAAGAAGTAATTTTAAGCCGCGGCCAGCTTATTGAAATAGGCGGATCGTTCAGGATCCCGGAAGTTATGAGTAAAAGTTCTGCCATATTAAAAGAAATAGGAACAACAAACAGAACGCACCTTCGTGATTACGAAAAAGCAGTAAGTGAAAATACGGGAGCGTTTTTACATGTTCATACTTCTAATTTTAGAGTGAGAGGATTTGCGGGAGTACCTGATATTATTCAACTCTGCGAGCTGGGTAAAAAATTAGGAATACCTGTCATTGATGATCTGGGGTCGGGGGCGCTTATAAAATTATCTGATTACGGCATCAGCGATGAACCGCTGATAGTTGATTCAATAAATGCCGGATCTGATGTAGTGTGTTTCAGCGGAGACAAACTTATTTCAGGCCCGCAATGCGGTATCATTTGCGGTAAAAAAGATATTATAAACCAGATAAGAAAAAATCCTTTTGCCAGAATGTTCAGGGTTTGTAAATTAACTTTAGCTGCGCTTGAAGCGACACTCGTACATTTTATCAATGGTACATATAAAGAAGCCATTCCTTTTTACAGGATGCTAGGCGTAACAGTGGATGTATTAAATAAAAGAGCAATATTTATTAAAGAAACACTCGATGCAATTCCTGAATTGGAAATAAGCTTAGCGGATGATGTGTCATATGTCGGGTCAGGATCACTGCCTGATGAAGGCATTCCGACTAAAATCGTGAGAATAATTCCGGGTAAAGATTTTTCTAAAAAAACAAATGTAGATGAGATATCTAAACAGTTGAGAATGCTCATGCCTTCGATCTTTTGCAGAGTAAATGAAGGTGCACTTTGTTTTGATATGCGTACATTATTTGACGGTGAAGAGCAAGAGATAATAAACGGCATGAAAAAAGTGGTCGAAATTTTAAAATGAAATTAAAAGACGCTCAAATTATTCCTGTTATGGTAGGTACGGCAGGCCATGTAGATCATGGTAAAACCGAGCTTGTAAAATTGCTTACAGGCTGTGATACAGATTGTCTGATCGAGGAGAAAAAAAGAGGGCTGAGTATCGATCTTGGTTTTGCGCCTTTAATGATGAGTAAAGAAAGAATGGTCGGGATCATTGATGTCCCGGGGCATGAGGATTTCATAAGGAATATGGTTGCCGGGGCTTCTTCAATCGACGTATTAATGTTAGTTATAGCGGCCGATGACGGGATCATGCCTCAAACTATAGAACATTTAAAAGTAGTAACACTATTACGAGCTCCAAGAGTTATGGCAGTAATAACAAAAACTGACCTGGTAACACAGGCTAAAGCGGAAGAAGTAAAAAGGGACGTAAAAAAATTTCTAGCTCAGTATGGATACAACGATGCTCCAATTATTTTAGAATCGAACAGGACCTTTGAAGGATTAGAAGAAGTACGCAGTACTATAACAAAACTTGTAGAATCAGTAGAAAGAAATGACAGAGAAAAAGCTTTTCGAATGCATGTAGAAAGAGTTTTTTCAGTGAAAGGCTATGGTACGGTAGTTACCGGTATCCCAATTTCAGGACAATGTAAAATAGGGGATAAATTAGAATTATTCCCCGGGCCACAAAACACAATTGTTCGGGCAGTACAAAAATATAAAAGAGATTCTGAATATACGGAAGCTCATGTTTGTTCAGCGATCAATGTAAGAAATATTAAAGCAGAAGAAGTTGAAAGAGGCATGACAATCGCAGAACCCGGTATATTTAAAGAAACAACATCCGCGATACTTGCTGTTACAAATGTTCATGAAACCATAATTATCAAAAAAAGATCGAAGATGAAACTTCATTGCGGAACAAATGTTAGTGTGGTTGAGGGCCTGCTTATTGGGATCGAAAGCTTAAAGCCTAATGATAAAGGTTTTATGCGGATAAAATATAACGAACCTAAGATCTTAGCTTCGGGTGACAGATATATTTTGAGATCTCTTTCACCCTCGACAACAGTTGCCGGCGGAATTGTACTTAGCACGCGTACTTTTGCAGGAAGAAAAAAACGATCAAAAGGTATCGAAAGGCTGGAAACAGCTAAAAATGCGGCTTATAGAGAGGATATTTTTTTTGCTGAACTTATGGCAGGGGATCCGGTTATTGTTAATAGAGCTGATCTTGTCTCTGCATTTCAATGCCGGCAGGATGAGGTAACAATTCTTATTGAAAAAAAAGAACAGCAGGATATTATCCGCAAAATAGGTTCAACTCAATGGGTTGTGACAATGCGTAAAACAGAGATCGAAGAACAACTTTTTCCGCATCTTAGTAGATACCATAAAAAAAACCAGCTGACTCGTGAAATGCCGGCCGAAGTTGTTTGTACAATTTTGGGCTTGCCAAGAGATAGTTTTAAGTCTTTGGAAAAAGTCTTTTCGGACAGTAAAGCGGTCAAAGTAACATCAACAGGGATTTCATTGTCAGGCTTTCAGCCGGAACTTAGTTCTAAATTAAAAGATCTGAAAGAAAAAATATCTAATAGTGTTATGAACGCCGGGTTAAATGCCGTTGCTAAAGGCAACATAGAATCTCAATTTGATATTACACCGCAAGATATGAAAGTTTTACTTAAGATATTAACTGAAGAAGGAACTATCATAGTGATGGAACACTATTTAATACAGGCTCAAACCGTAAATACGTGTTTAGAAAAATTTGTAAAAATATTTGAAAAGAACAAAATAGCGGAATTGAGTGAATTCAGAAAAGAAACAGGACTTACAAGGAATGTGGCAGTAGCTGTGCTGGAGCATTTTGATTTAAAGGGTATTAGCAAGAGGGAAGGTAACGGAAGACGATTAGTTGCTCGCGGATAAATGGTATAAGCAGGAGGAAAATATGTTGACAGGGGAAATAAGAATAAACAAAAAAGACCTGGTATTATTGATGGCCGGCATATTTGTAATATGCATGGCAATAGTATTTGTTATCGCCAGGTGTTCGGGGCATAGGGATGGGTTGTCTGCGTGCGGCGGACAAATGTCCGGAGTCGGTAATTCTCAAATGGCTCCAACTCCCTGCAATGCTTGCGGTCAGTGGGGTTTGCCAAGTTGTCCGCAATGCAATACTCTTATGCAGTTTAATCCTTCATACGGAGTATATGCATGTCCAGGATGTCAAAGACCGGGAGTACCATATTGCGCCAACTGTATGAGGCCTCAAAGAGGTCCGGCAGCTGTGCCGTCACCGTCGCTTTTGCCGCAAATGCAGCCGGTTATGCCGGGACGAGGGCCTGTAAATGTTCAGAATCCCGTACAAGGGGATCCGATGATGCCCGTTGCCTGAGGAGCGACACCTGTTTGGTAAGAGAGCCGTGCGCTTTCTTGAAAAATAAACTAATAAACCGTGATAGTCCTGAATGTGATATAATTACAATTAACAACATTAAGCAGATGAATGCTTGCGACTTCACAGCAAAGAGGGGTTATGATGAATACTGACAATCCAGTTTGTTCAAGATCTTTTCTTTCTCAAGGTTTTGTGATTCGTACTTTTAGATATATGGGTGCCGGTATAATTTTTTTCATTGGTTTTCTTCTGTCCCCTGTGACATGGTGGAACGATCTGGTCGTTAATTTGCCGATCGCATGGATCATTGCTTCGCTTTTTCCCCCGGCTTTATTTAAGGTGCTATTCGTATTTTCCTATTGGGTGACAAACATATTAGGATTACTGATGATGCATTACTCTAGGAACATAACAAAAAATTCACTAGTAGTGAAGATGACCGGAAAGGATATACTAAAATTTCTGATAGTAACAACCATTTACACAGCAATATTTTTTGGACTTATGTATTTTAATGTTATTAAGCCAATAAACATTGATGAAGTAAAACAAATAATGACAAAGTAAGTAAATTAAAAGGAGTTGAATATGACGGTATTATATTATATTTTTGCCGGAGCTTTATTAGGGTTTGGATGGATCTTTGGCGAACATGCCGCCACAAAAGTGGTAGATAAACTAGAGAGTCCGTCGAAAAAAAAGAACAAGAAAAATGAAATAGAGCATAAAAAGGAAAAATAATAAATGAACCTTAATGCTTTTGTATTGGATCAATCGCCGGGTGAAGTTAGTCTGCGCGTTGTAGGTCTTCGTAGGAGCCGTCTAGTAGCTCATAAATTTAAATATGCGTTATCGATAGTTGACGGGGTAGACTCAGTAGATCTTCTCGGGAAAAGAGTTAAGATCAAGTATGACGATTCTGTTACATCTCTATTAGAAATAAAACAGAAGATCAAAGAACTTTCCGTAAGCGCAGTATCAGCTATTAAAGTCCCTCCGATGGATACAGAGCTGATCGAAATATTCCAATTAGATAATTATCCTAAAACAAATCTTGCATATTCTTTGTTGGTCTTATGGGTGTCAATTTATGGCGGACTGTCTATTCTTGCAATAAATTTACTTTTAGTTGTAGGATCTTTTCCTATCTATAGGCGTGCGGCCGCGGCAATTAAGAATGAAAAAAAATTGAGTGTAGATTTTCTTGATGCGCTTGCGCATATAACGGCGCAGTTACAGCAAAATTATCCAACCGTAGCTTTTATGTCATTGATTTTAAGCGTCAGCGATATAATCAGGGAAAAAACAGCAAAAAAAGCGGAACAAACTATTACGGATCTATTGTCTTTTGAGAAAGACGAAGTGTGGGTAAGGAGATCCGGCAAAAAGATAAAATTGGCGGTATCAGAAGTTATACCGGGGGATCAAGTTATAATTCATCCGGGTGAAGTTATTCCCATAGACGGCGAGATAATCGACGGAGCTTCATCTATAGATCAAAAATCTCTTACAGGAGAAAGCCATCCTGTTTTAAAGAAAAAAGGCGATAAGATATATGCAGGTACATTTGTGATAGACGGTGTTCTGGAAATAAAAGCAGAAAGGGTAGGAACCGAAACAAGTGTTTCAAAAATAATTCAGGTTGTTACCGAAGGAGCTAAAAAATCAACTGAAATTGAAGATTATGCAAGAGATTTTGGCGACAAACTGGTTTTACCGACTTTGGGTATTAGCGGAGCCGTTGCGGCGCTTACCGGCGATTTAAGCCGTTTTACGTCAATGGTTATAGTAGATCTCGGGACCGGAATGAGAGTTTCCGCCCCTACAGCTATTCTTTCGTATATGATAGCCTCGGCAAGAGCCGGGATACTGATCAAAGGCGGAAAAAGTATTGAAACATTAAAAAAGGCTGACACTATAGTTTTTGATAAAACAGGAACGCTTACTTTAGGAGATCCTGTAATAAATAATATAATTCCATTGAATAAAAATATTTCTAAAGCTGATATTATCTCTTTATCTGCTTCCGCTGAAAACAAATTTAATCATCCGGTAGCCGATGCAATAAGAAAAATGGCTGATGAAATGGGAGTAAAAGTCATAGAAAGTACTAAGGCTAAGTATGATATTGGACACGGCGTTGAATGTAGTATAAAAGGGAGAGCCGTAATACTTGGAGGAAAAAAGTTTTTAATAAAAAAAAGAGTTAATTTTTCAAAAGATATACTTGTTAAAGCAGAAAAATATTATTCAGCCGGATTTTCAGTTTTATATTTAGCTATAAACGGTGAACTTTCCGGGCTATTAACCTACTCTGATATTTTACGTAAAGAATCGGCTTATGTTGTAAAAGAGCTTTATGCCAGGGGAATTAAAAAAATAGTTATGCTTACCGGTGATAATCAAAGAGTTGCCGAGGCGATAGCAAAGGAAGTAGGCATAAAAGACTTTGTAGCGGATGCTCTTCCTGAAGAGAAAGTAGAGTACATAAAAGATCTGCAAAAGAAAGGTCACAAAGTGATAGTTGTAGGCGACGGGATCAATGATTCAGCCGCATTAACAGTTGCGGACGTAGGAATATCGGTAAAAACCGGTGCAGAAATAGCTAAAGCAAGTGCTGATGTAATATTAATGGAAGAAAATCTAAATAAAATATTAGAAGTTTTGACTTTTTCCGATAATGCGATGAAGTTGATAGAACAAAATAAAAAAATACTGTATGTAATAAATAGCGGTGTTTTTGCCGCCGCCGCATTCGGCTTACTGTCGCCAGTATTGTCGAGTGCATTGAGTGACGGCGCATCGGTAATAAGCACTTTAAACTCCTTAAAGCCTTTAAGCAAAAAGCGTAAAAAATCTGATAAAAATAAATAAACCCCAAGAAACGTCAAATACTTTAAGTTTAGTATTTTTTTGACATATACTTAATTTGATGTATATTATTAAATAATTCGATAAGTCGCAACTAAACAATTTTAACAATAGATAATATGTAAAATAGGGTTATTAATGAGAATAATGGTCAAGAATACTTTAAAAACTTGTATATATTCTATGTGTTTTATTTTTTCTGTAACCTGTATCGCAGGAAGGGTGCATTCCGAAGACGAAGACAGTATTGTTATAGGATGCAAGTCAGATTATCCGCCGTATTCTTTCAATGACGAAAATGGTTACAAGGAAGGCTTTACCGTTGATGTTACACAATCAATTATCGATGTCACCGGAATTCCTGGAAAAATAGTTTTTTATTCTTGGGATGATGTTTTAGAAAAAACGCAAAAAGGCGCTATAGATATTATCGCCGGAATGTTATATTCCGAAGAAAGAGTTAATAGCTTTGAGTTTTCAACACCGTATACGGTTATTACTCACACAGCGTTTACCCGCAAAGAAAACGGAAAAATAAATGATGAAGGAGAGTTGAAAAACAAAACTATTATCGTAATGAAAAGCGATATTATGGAGGAGTATTTAAAAGGAAAAAATATAACAGAAAAAATTATACTGGCTGACACTATACCTGAAGCTTTAAAAAAACTTTCGGACGGAACAGGCGATACGTTGCTTTGCGCATATCTGCCCGGGCTTTATTACATTGATGATCTTAATCTTAAGAACTTAACTGCATCAAATATTTCTTTAAGTTCTCAAAATTTTTGTTATGCGGCAATTACGGGAAAACATTCAAAAACACTTGAAATAATTACTGAGGGATTAGCGATACTAAAAAAAACAGGCAGGTACAGAGAGCTGCAGCAAAAATGGTTAAGCGGAATAATTTCTGAAGATTTAGAAAAAAATAACAATAAAGAAGTTAGAGTAGGTGTTTTAGCTAAACGCGGCAAAGAACAATGTCTCAAACAATGGGGCCTTACTGCGGATTATCTTAATGATAAAATACCCGGATATTCTTTTAGAATAGTGCCTTTAGATTTTGACAAAGTTTTCGAAAGTGCCAAGCATGGAGCCGTTGATTTTATTTTATGTAATTCGTCCATGTATGTGTCACTTGAAGTTCTTTACGGATGTTCACGATTAGCAACGATAAAAAATATAGCCGCAACCGGTGAAGTAGTAAAAAAATTTGGACCGGTTATATTTACCGCTATGAAAAGAGATGATATAAACGCATTTAAGGATATTAAAGGTAAAAAGTTTGCTGCCGTAGATGAACAATCATTCGGCGGCTGGCAGATGGCTTTACGAGAATTTAAGCAACATGGTATAGATCCTTACAAAGACTTTAAATCTCTTTCGTTCGAGGGAACTCATGATAATGCTGTTTATGCTGTTCTTAAAGGAAAAGCGGATGCCGGGACCGCTAGAAGCGATACCATCGAAAGAATGCGCGCGGAAGGAAAAATAGATTCATACAATTTGAAAATAATATCCGGTTTAAAAGATGTTATAAGTGATGAGCAAAACAGTTCGGAATATGATAATTTCCCGTTTCTTCTAAGCGGGAGGCTTTATCCCGAGTGGCCGATAGCTAGCCTGCCGAATACTTCCGAAAAACTGAGTGAAATGGTAGCAACTGCTCTTATCGAAATGCCCGAAGACAGTTCAGCCGCAAAAGCCGCAAAAATAAAAGGATGGACTATACCTCTTAACTACCAGGAAGTACATAATTGCTTAAGAGAGCTAAGACAACAGCCTTATGAAAATTATGGCGTTATAACTATCCGCCAGGTTCTGATAAAATATCGAAATTGGGTTGTTTTGGGAGTTGTACTTTTTACGGCATTACTGCTTCTTTTAAGAATAATTTATGTTCTAAATAGCAAGCTTTTAAAAGATATTTGCGAAAAAGAATCGGCGGAAAAGGAAATATCAAAAAGTAAAAAGTTTCTTGTAGATGTTATCGATTCTCTCACACATCCTTTTATGGTTATCGATGTGTCTAACTACCGGATTCAGCTTGCAAATAAGATTGCTTTGAAAAAAGAGAAGCTGACTAAGGAGTTAACCTGTCATTTACTAACACATAAAAGCGAGACTCCGTGTACAGGGGAACATATTTGTCCGTTGAAAAGTATAAAAAATTCTAAAAAAGAAGTATCATGCGAGCATATTCATTATGATGAAAACGGCGATAAACGAATTGTCGAGGTTAATGGTTACCCGGTTTTTAATGAATCAAATGAAGTGGTCAGCATTATCGAATACTGTGTAGATATAACAGACAAAAAAAATCAGGAAAAACAGTTATTAAAGCTTAACGATATTATTAACCGCAGCAGGTCAATAGTTTTTTCATGGAAAAACTCTCTTGATTGGCCGGTAAAATTAGTATCAGAAAACGTAAAAAGTGTTCTTGGATATGAAGGAAATGATTTTATTTCTGGGAAAATAAAATACTCGGATATCATTCATCTGGACGACAAAAAAAGAGTAGCCGAAGAAGTTGAAAATGCAAGTAAAGATATTGCATGCCGGCAATTTGTTCATGAACCTTACAGGGTAATAAGTGCCGCGGGAAATGATATTTGGATCAAAGATACCACAAATATCATAAGAGATGATGACGGGGAAATCTCAAACTACGAAGGAGTTATAGAAGATATTACGGAAACCGTTAACGCGGCTGAAAAATTAAGGCAGGCAAATGAGAACATACGGATAATATTAGAAAAAGCTCCTTTTGGAGTTGCGATAATAGGCAGAGATAGAGTGATAAGATGGATAAACTCTTCTGCTCTTGAAATGTCGGGAATGGGGAAAAAAGAAGATGTGATAAATAAGCATTGCGGAGAATATCTCTGTCCTGCGAGCCAAAATCATTGCCCAATCCTTGATGAAGGGAAAATTGTAGATAAAAGTGAAAGGATCTTAAGGCGCAAGGATGGCAAAGAGATTCCTGTTCTTAAAACTGTGAGAGAAATACTTTATAACGGTGAAAATGTTTTGCTTGAGACATTTATCGATATAACAGATATGAAAAACGCCAAAGAAAAAATTGAAAAGATGAACATAGATCTAGAAAAAGCTTTAGAAAAAGCCGAAAACTTGCGCGAAATTGCCGAAAGCGCGTCAAAAACTAAAAGTCAGTTTCTAGCGAATATGTCGCATGAAATAAGAACACCTATGAACGCGATAATAGGTTTTTCGGAAATACTTATGGAGACTGATTTGGACCAAACACAAAAAGATCATATTGAGATAATTAAAGAATCCGGTGATGTTCTTCTCGCTTTAATAAATGATATTCTTGATATTTCAAAGATTGAGGCTAATAGTTTGGTGCTTGAAAATATTCAATTTGATTTTGAGTATTTGATCGAAAGTGTATTAAAAATGACAAGAGCGAAAGTGCAGGGAAAAAATATCGACTTGATTTGTGATGTTCCTAAAAAATTAGAAAAAAAATATTACGGAGATCCTACCAGAATTCGACAAATAATTTTAAACTTAGTCGGCAATGCCGCAAAATTCACTGAAAAAGGTGAAATAAAAGTTTCTTTGGATGTTAAAGAAAGAAAAAACAATAAAAGTCATATAGAAATATCTATTAAAGACACTGGAATAGGCGTGCCTGAGGAAAAGCAGGAAACTATTTTTGAACTTTTTTCGCAAGCCGACGAATCTACTACAAGAAAATTCGGAGGGACAGGTTTAGGGCTTGCTATTTCAAGGACTTTAGCGCGAAAAATGGAGGGTGATATTAAAGTCAAATCGGAAATGGGAATAGGGAGCGAGTTTATTGTTACTCTTAAGTTATCCAACTGCGAAGATCAGCCCTTAGAGAATACATCGTTAAACAACGAAATTTTTAAAGATAAGAAAATAGCAATAGTTGACGACAATCAAAATGCCAGAAAAATACTTGATACTTATTGTCTTGATTGCGGATTAACAGTAATGCACAAAACAGACCGAGCAAAAAAATTACTATCATGGATTTCACAGCAGAAAGATATGCCTGATATTATTTTGTCGGATATGATGATGCCTGAAATGGACGGGTTGGAACTCGCAAAGGAAATACGTAAAGATAAAAAATATGACCCCATAAAATTAATAGTAGTGACATCAGATGCCCGTCCGGGAACCTCTTTAGAAGCTCAAGACGCAGGGTTTGATGCGTATATCCCGAAACCTGTAACAAGAAGAGAATTGTTGAATGTGATGAAATTTACTTTAGTCAAAAAAAATGAAGACAAAAAAATAGTTACACGGCATTCAACGGCTGAAACAGCATTAATAGGAAAGAGGATACTGGTAGCGGAAGACAATGAAGTTAATCAGAAGCTTATAAAAATACTCCTTGAAAGGTTTGGCTGTGAAGTAATAATAGCCGCAGACGGAAATGAAGCGGTAAATAAAATAAGAACCGGAACATATGATCTTGTCCTTATGGATATACAGATGCCTATAATGGGCGGGTTTGAAGCTACTGACATAATTATCAATGAACTTAAAAGCAAAACCCCTATCGTAGCCTTAACCGCAGCGGCAATGAAGGAAGATAGAGATAAAGTCATTGCCTGCGGCATGAAAGATTACCTCTCCAAGCCTATAGATAATAACAAACTAAAAGAAACACTTATGAAGTGGCTGTAAAGTCAATATGCAACAAAAAGAATAAATCTTGACAAATGAGTCTGTGTGGGCGTAAAATGTATGTAAATGAAAATCATTATCATTTACTTGTTAAGGAGAAGCTTATGCCCTGTGATCACAGGATGATGAAAGATAATTGGTACGGCAAATTCAAAGGGTGCGGATATAGAATAACTATACCAAGACAAGCCATAATTGAACTTCTTCAAAAAACAGATAAACATTTAAGCGCTGAAGACGTTTATATAGAGGTTCATAAAAAATTCCCTCAAATAGGCCTGACAACAGTTTACAGAACTCTTGAAATATTGACAGGCATGGGAATAATATTTAAATCTGATTTTGGCGACGGCAGGTTTAGATATGAGCTTGTGGAAGGTTCTCACATAGAACATCATCACCACCTGGTTTGTACGCAATGTAAAAGGATAATAGATTATACTGACTTTATTGACGAAGAGGTAGAATTTTTGAAAAGAGTTGAAAAAGGATTGTCAAAAAAACATAAGTTTAATATCACTAACCACATAATACAATTTTATGGACTATGTGAACAATGCGGGAAAAAAGAGTAGATTTTTTTTGGATATTTAATGAAAATGATTATCAATAACAATTAAGGAGGAAAGATGAAAATAGGAATAACGATAAACGACCAAAAAGGGATGGACAGCGATGTATCTCTTCATTTTGGTCAATGTAAGTATTTTTTGATCGTAGAGATCAAAGGCAGCAAGATCACAGATACAAAAGTATTTGCCAATACAGCCGTACACGGCGGAGGCGGATGCACCGCAGTTGATGAGATTTTAAAATACGGTGTGTCTCATGTAATTGCCGGAGGAATGGGAATGGGGGCTCAGCAAAAGTTTATCAAAGCCGGAGTAAAAGTGTCGGGATTTGAGGGAAAAGTAAAGGATGCCGTTAAAGGTTTTATTGAAAATTCTTTGCATGGACTCGGTTCCTGCAAAGATCACGGCGAATGTCATTAAAAGGGGGAAAGAAAAATGAAAATATGTATAACATCACAGGGTAATGATCTTGATTCGGCTGTAGATCCAAAATTCGGAAGATGTCAGTATTTTGTTTTTTATGATACTGATAATTTGACTTCGGAATTCGTGGAAAATAATAATAAAGATGGGATGGGAGGTGTCGGGATACAGGCGGGACAACTGATCGCGGATAAAGGAGCGCAGGTTCTTCTTACCGGAAATGTAGGACCTAATGCCTATAAAACACTTAATGCCGGAAAAGTTGAGGTTATTACCGGAGTTTCAGGCAAAGTTATTCACGTTATTGATAAATACAAACACGGTGAATTCAAACCGGCATCCGCACCTAGTGTCGAATCTCACTTTGGAACTAAATAATATGATCATTTCGGTTGCGAGCGGGAAGGGCGGAACGGGTAAAACCACGGTTTCTACAAGCATTGCTTTTTCATTAACTGATAAAGTTCAGTTTTTAGACTGCGATGTTGAGGAGCCGAACGCTCATATTTTTATCAAACCGGACATAAAAAAAACAGAAGATGTTTGTATTCTTGTGCCGTATGTAGATGAGAGCAAATGTACTTTTTGCGGGAAATGCCAAAAGGTCTGTGTTTACAATTGTATAGCAGTCTTACACTCCGGGGATAAAGATAAAGGGAAGATCCTTGTTTTTCCGGAACTTTGTCACGGATGCGGCGCGTGTTCTTATCTGTGTCCTCAAAAGTGTATTACAGAGGTAAAAAGACCCGTAGGTGTTTTGGAGGTAGGCGTAAAAGATCATATTAGTTTTGTGCATGGAAAACTTTATATCGGAGAGGCTATGGCTCCCCCGGTTATCCGTGCGGTAAAAAGTAAAATTGATCCAGAAAAAATTGTAATTATTGATGCCCCGCCGGGAACATCATGTCCTGTAATAGCATCCGTAAATGGGTCGGATTTTTGTATTCTTGTTACTGAACCAACACCATTTGGATTAAACGATCTGGTTCTAGCTGTAGAAGTTCTTAGAAAAATGAAAATACCGTTCGGAGTTGTAATTAACCGTGCTGATCTAGGAGATAAAAAAACAGAAGAGTATTGCTCGCGCGAAGGTATCGTAATATTAATGCAAATACCTTTTGAAAAAGAAATAGCGTCGTCATATTCGAAAGGAATACCTATAGTTGAAAGTTTTCCGCATTATAAAGTTCAGTTCAGGGATCTGGTATTGAAAATTAAAAATGAGATAAGAAGATGAAACAAATCGTAATCATCAGCGGTAAGGGCGGGACAGGTAAAACCATATTAACGGCGTCTTTTGCGGCTATAGCAAAAAACAAAGTAATGGCGGACTGTGATGTTGACGCGGCAGATCTCCATCTTCTGCTGGAACCTGAAATAAAAGAACGGAGTGTATTTAAAAGCGGGAGAACAGCGGTAATTGATATTAAAAAGTGTAACAAGTGCGGGAAATGTTTTGAACTCTGCAGGTTTGAAGCTATCAGCAAAGAATTTATTGTAGATCCCGTTTCGTGCGAGGGCTGTGCTTTCTGCGGTTTTATCTGTCCCGAGGGGGCGATAAAAATGGAAGAGAACACTACAGGAGAATGGTTCGTCTCGGAAACACGTTTCGGCCCGATGGTGCACGCGAAGCTTGGGATCGCCGAAGAAAATTCAGGAAAACTAGTAAGTCTAGTAAGGAATAAAGCCAAAGAAATAGCCGAAAAGAACGGAGCTGATTGGGTTATTGTTGACGGCTCGCCCGGGATAGGCTGCCCTGTAATAGCTTCCATTTCGGGAGTAGACGTCGCTCTTATAGTGACTGAGCCTACAATGAGCGGGTTACATGACGCAGACAGGGTCATACAGGTCGCAAAACATTTTAATGTGCCTGTTAAATTGGTAATAAATAAATACGATTTAAATACGGATATGTCCGGCGAAATAGAAAAATATTGTTTATTGAACAATGTTGAAGTGGCAGGTAAAATAGGATTTGATAAAAATGTAGTAAAAGCTATGGTTGAGGGTAAAACTATAATAGAATATGCTGAAGGAAAAACAACAGATACCATTAAACAAATTTGGAAAAATATAGCGGATTATTTATTGAAACCATGAATATCAAAATACTTTATGATAATACGTCTAAAAATGACGGGTTTGCTTGCGGTTGGGGTTTTTCCTGTCTGGTAGGCGATAGTGTTTTGTTTGATACAGGGGAGAAAGCCGGAAGCCTATTAAAAAACATGAAGACAATGAAAGTGAATATATCTGACATAAAGCATATAGTTATTTCTCACGATCATTGGGATCATGCAGGCGGACTTGAGGGAGTACTTAAGAAAAACAAAAATGTCACGATATACGGCGGTAAAAGTTTTTCATCTGAATTCAAGGAGCTTTCAAAGAAGAACAATATAAAGCCGGTAGAAAATAAATATTTTTCTAATATCAGCGGCAATATTTATACCACCGGTACTTTTTCCGGAGAATATAAGGGAAATAAGATAGAAGAACAATCTTTGGTAATAAGAACACATAACGGGTTAACCTTGATAACCGGCTGCGCGCATCCCGGAATAATAAAGATAACGGAGCATGTCAAAAAACTATTTTCACAGGATAAGATATATTGTGTCTTAGGTGGTTTTCATCTGAAAGATGCCTGCGATAAAGAAATAATTTTTGTATGTGAAAGTCTTAAGTCGCTTGGAGTAGAGAAAGCAGGTCCTGCGCATTGCAGCGGATCAAATGGTATTAAAATATTCAAGGGTATTTATAAAGAAAACTTTGTAGAGATCTCTTCCGGGACAGAGATAGAAGTTTAAAAGAGGCGGATGAAAACAAATTTAGACTGTATACCTTGTTTTTTTAGACAGGCATTGGAACTCGGCAGATTGACCGGAATTGACGATGCGATAAGAAAAAAAATAATAGATGACGTAGCCTTGGCTATTCCCGATTTTTCCTTTGAATGCCCACCTCCTTTCATGGCGAGAATAATTTACGCTATTGTCAAAAAACATACGAAAATAGAAGATCCGTATAAAGAGATCAAAGAGAAAAGCAATAGCATGGCGCTTGAGTTTTATGATCAATTTAAGGCGAAAGTCGAAAAAAGCCAGGACAGACTTTTAACGGCTGTAGAATTAGCTATCGCCGGTAATGTAATTGATTACGGAGTTAAGAACACACTTAATGCGGAGCAAGAAATTAATAAAATACTTTTAAATGACGATGAACTTATAAAAAGAAAAAAGAAGGAAAAGTTTGAGTACGAAAAATTTAAAATAGAATTAAATAAGTCTGCATCTATAGTGTATTTAGGAGATAATGCAGGCGAAACCGTTTTTGACCGAATTTTAATAGAAGAAATCAAACGAATTGATAAGAACAAAAAAATATACTATGCTGTCAAAGAAAAACCGATAATAAACGATGCTTTATATGAAGATGCTATAGTCTCGGGATTAGACAAAAGCGCCGATATCATTTCATCGGGATCTGATGCGCCGGGAACAATACTGTCTATATGCAGCAAAGAGTTTATTGATGTCTACAAAAAAGCGGATATGGTTATTAGTAAAGGCCAAGGAAATTATGAGGCTTTATTTTGTCCGGGTCGTTCTGTTTTTTTCCTTTTCATGGCGAAATGTCCTGTTATAGCAAAAGATGTAGGATGCGAGATAAGAGATATAATCTTGTTTCAAAAATCATAGTCTGAAGCTGTCATAATAAATATTCCAGTCAAAAGATAAAAAATAATAGCAATTAACTAACAAAAGATGTAAAATGCCAATTCAACATTTTAAACAATTTTAAAATTTATTAAGGAGAAAAACAAAATATGTTAGAAGGAATAGGCGAAGTATCGGCAGTTAATATAGTTGTCGTGCTTAGTATTTTGGTTTTGACATTCGGAGCTATTTTTACTAACAAATTGAACCGTACGGTTTGTGTTGTTCTAGGCGCGTCCGCATTGCTTGTTGCCGGGCCTTTGCTTGGATTTTATGACGAACAAAAAGCCTTTAGATCAATATATTTGAGCCCGATTTTTATTTTTATCAGCATGAGTATTTTTTCTCTGCTTCTTGATGATCTAAAGTTTTTCAGTTATGTAGCTAAAAAAATGATCATACGTACAAACGGTGAAATAAGAAAAATCGTTTGTTCCATATCAATAATGACTTATGTCGCGTCACTTTTCGTGAACAATTTGACAACTATTCTGGTTATTGTTCCTATTACCCTGTATCTGGCGCGGGGTTTAAAGATCAATCCGGTTCCGATAGCTATAGCCGCGATCATCGCCTCAAATATCGGAGGCGCATCAACCATGATAGGTGATTTTCCCAATATGCTTATTGCCTCAACGACAAATTTGAAGTTTATTGATTTTATGATATTTATGTTTCCGATCTGTCTATTAGAACTTGTTTTCCTTCTTTGGTATATGCGCGGAACAGGTATGTGCCCAATTGACCGTGGAAAAGGCTTTGTTCCGGATAAAGAATTTTTTCAGTCTTTGAAAGACGATATTGAAAAAATGGATATAGACTGGCCTGCTGTAAAAAGGGTTTTGTGGTCATTATTCGGACTTATTGTTGCTTTTAATATCCTTCCGTATTTTGGTATACGTCCGGCTTCGATAGCTTTGACAGGTGGATTTCTTGTTTTAGCCGTGGAGAAGAAACATACTGTTAATGTTCTAAGAAAAGTGAGTTTCAGCGATATTATTTTTTTTATGAGTTTATTTATAATAGTAGGGGCGACGTATTACTCAGGGATACTAGGCATTATCTCCGGCGGGATAACGAATTTGTCGATGGGGAATAAAACGCTTTATCTGTTGCTTCTTATGTGGAGTGCGGCCCTAGTTACGGCATTTTTAAACGCCGGTCCATCAACCGCTTTTTTTGTTCCGATGGCTATGCAGTCATATTTTATTGCTTGCGGGGATATTTCATGGTGGGCTTTATCGCTGGGAGTTTTGGCAGGTTCAAGCGCGACAATTACAGGCGCTACAGCAGGTATTGTTACTCAGACCCTTTTTGAAGAGCATGCCTCAAAGGCTAGTTCTGATGAAACACCGAGGCTTATCACATTCAGTAACTACGCGAAAAGGGGCATTCCAATAGCGCTTATGTTCCTCGTTATATCGAGTATTTACATTACGATCTTGTTATGGTCCAGGGGAATTCAATAAAAATATCAGGAGCAGAATGAAAAATATTAGTTGGAATAAATACATGTGTGAGTTTTTTGGTACAGCGATATTTATTTTTTTAGGATTAACAGGGATTTATTTGGCGGATCTTGCGCAGTTTCCGGACTTTATTGAATTTGCGATTATAGGCTTTGCTTTTGCCGCGGGTCTTATATGTGTTTTTTATTCTTACCTAGGCCAAACAAGCGGATGTCATGTTAATCCGGCAGTTACATTGGCTTTTTTAGTTAAGGGGGACATGAGCAAGAAAGACGCCGTTTGGTATATTGTTTTTCAACTTCTTGGCGCTACGTTAGGGGCATTAGTAGCTTTTCTTTTGTACGATTGTAATTGGCTTAAAGCCAGGCTAACTCTGACACTGCCGGCAGATAATGTTTCAAATGTTCTGGCTATCTTTATAGAAGCCGTTTTGACAGGTCTTTTAGTAACGCTGGTTTTTTGTTTTGTAAGTTCAGAAAAATATGTAAAAAAAACCGGGCTGGCCGCGGGGGCATATATTTTTGTTGTAACTGTTTTATTCGCTTCTCTAACAGGCGCGAGCATGAATCCGGCCAGAAGTTTCGGCCCTGCGTTTTTGCTGAAAGACTTTAACGCTTTATGGATATATTTTGCAGGTCCATTTTTGGGAGCTTCTTTGGCAGGACTGGGTTTTCGAAAAAACAGATAGATTCTTTTTTAAATCTCAACACCCAGCACTTTTTTTACTACGATACCTATCAAAAAGCTTATTGCCGCGATGCTTAGGCTTAGAAAAGCCATTTCAAAAAATCTTTTATTGAACGATACTTCCTGAGCTACCGATATATAGTATGTGAATATCATCATGATAACCAGCGCTGAAATAATCGCAAGAGTCAGAGCTATAAATACATTAGAAAAAAAGAAATATGGCGATATCAGTATTATTACTGTTCCCGCGTAAGTTATTCCGGTATATATGCTGGCTTTCAGCGGGTTTTTATCAGTTTCTTCGCTTTTTGTGGATAAATATTCAGAACTGGCCATCGACATCGCGGCCGAAAGACCTGTTATAAGTCCGACCATACCGATAACACGGGTTGTTCCCAAAGCAAGAGTAAACCCCGCCAAAGCCCCGGTCAGTTCTACAAGCGCGTCATTCAATCCGAGTACGACGGAACTAATGTATTTAAGGCTGTCTTCCTTGAGCATGCTGATAAGTTCATTCTCGTGTTTTTCTTCATCCCGTATGACCTTGCTGATACCCGGAGCTATTTTTTCCAGCCGGGAATATGTTTTTTGAGCCAGTGTTTCGCCTGATTCCATAAGCTTAAGACCGAAGTTAAGACCAAGATACCTGGATATGGCTACGAACCATACAGCTTTGGCTGTGTTAGGAGAGGAATCTTGTCCGGTCAATCCCTTAAAATATTCATAATGAGAAAGCTCATCCTTAGCTATATTCTTAAGTATGCGTCGATGCTCCTCTATCTTAGATAATTCGGCAAGCCTGGTGTAAATATAATGCTCGGTAATTTCATCTTTTTGTATACGAAGCAATAGTTCTTTGTCGGTCATGAATAACTCCTTATTTTAAATACTTATAGTAATTTCATTATATAGGGTGTAAAATGATAATTCAACAATATTAACAATTTAATTTTTATAAAAAACGGAGGTTAGTATGGAACAGAATATTTGTGATAAAGTACATATGCCTGTTATAGGCGAAGTTGCACAGTCTTTTGAGGCGGATACAACCCTGGGAAAGCAATGTAAGTGCGGTCAGGGCGGTTTTTATTATGGACCCTAATGCCAGAGTAAGAGCTTTGATGTATTATCCTCTATCGACAGGACGCAATTTTCAGGAGATAAAAAGAATCATTATTTCTTTGCAGACCGTTGATGAATACAAAGTCGCTACTCCCGCTGATTGGCAGCCGGGTGAAGATGTAATTGTTCCTCCTCCGGGAAGCTGCGGGATGGCTAAAGAAAGAGTGGATAATGCAAAAAAAGACGGAATAAAATGCCTCGATTGGTTTATTTGCTTCAAGCCTTTGAGTTTAGATAAAAAAAGTAAAACTAAAAAAAAGTGATTCTTGAAACTACTATATATACTATATATCTCTCTTGTTTGCATTTTATGATATAAGGTGGTACACTAGTTTTGTTAAATATACGGGAGAAACAAAATGAGTGTCACCATAAATATAGGCACGAATGCCGTCGGCGGAGCTACTGATTTTACTTCTACTACAATGAGGAAAGGTCAGGCTTTTTTGGAAACAGGGACGGTAGATCTATTTTTTGCAGGTGCTATTGTTGGTGTTGTAAGCGTAGGTCTTTATGGAATAGCGAATTGCATTTCTTTTTTTAGAAAAGAAAAAACCGGGAAAGAAGCTACTTTTGATACATTCAAGGATTCCGGAAAGACAGGCTTAGCGTCAGTTGTTGGTATTGTAACAGGCAACACTGTCGCAGCGACAGGTTTGGTTTTATTTGCTCCCGGTGTTTTGCCTATAGCGGCGGCTGTTACAACTACTTTTTTTGCTAAAAACATGTGGGACAAGGCAACAGCTTCAAAGAAAAACCAAAAACCGCATTTTGCGACAAGATCCGTGATGGGCGCACAGGCTACTGCTTAAACACCCTTTTTTTCTACTTTTTTATAATAATCACAATCGCTGCAGTCAGATTTACAAAATACTTTTTTATGTTCAGTTTCTTCCCTCAGTATATAACATTTTTTTATTCCTGAAATAAAAACAACACATTCATGACATTTGTGTTCGTCCAACCCTGATTCCTGATGGAACTCCCAGCACCATTGAAAATGTTCATGATAATCTTTGTAGTATTGACATTCATGACAGTTGAATTTGCAGAAAATCCTTTCCGGTCCTAATTTTTCGCGAAGCATATAGCATTTTTTTGTATTAGTTAAATGAACAAGACAACCCCGGCATTTGTGATTTGCCCATTTCTCGTCTTTATGATATTCCCAGCACCATTCAAAGGGAGTAGAAGGGGAATCAAGTTCGGGTGTGTTTATATTGATACCCTGGTTTTTCATGCACTTGATAAGATCTTTTCTGTGTATACGTCTGTGCCCGCCGGGAGTTATAGTGGCGGATATAAGATTTTTTTTAACCCAATTAATAACCGTGAGTCTAGTTACATTACAAAGCTTTGCTGCTTCGGATGTTGTGAAAAATTCTTTCATAATTTAAGTTCCATTGGCATTGTTTTTATTATACAATTTATACAATATACACATTTTAGGGGTTATGCATGTTGTTTGTCAAGAAAGAAGAAGTTTTCTGTCTTGACATCTATACAAGTTTGAGTAACATTAATGTTTATAATAATTATTATCATACCTTAAAACTTGTTCCAGGGGGATAGATGTCTAAGCATTTAAAATTTTTGTTCACATTAGTATTGATTGTGACTTTTTTCTCGGGATGCGGAAGAGGAAAGCATCTTAAACAGTATACCGAAACCAGACAGATATTTAGTACATATGTATCGGTTAATTGCTATTATGACGAGAAAGTGACTGATATTTTTACTGTCATAGCGAAATGTTGGGAAAGAATGGAAGTTATCCATACTGAAATGAATGCACGATCAAATGTTGGGTATGTTGCCAGAGTAAATGAATCGGGATTTTATGGGGTGGAAGTAAGTGAGTCGTTACATGGATTACTAGGGGAATCTTTAAAATATTCAAAGATCACTGAAGGTGCTTTTGATGTTACTGTTTATCCTCTCGTTGAACTATGGAGAGAGGCCGCTAAAAACCAAAAAGTGCCGGATAAAAAAACACTGGCCGCAGTGAAAGATAAAGTTGGGTATCAGTATCTTGTTCTTGAAGATGCAAATGTCGTTCATTTAAAGAAAAAAGGAATGAAGATCGATGTAGGCGCTATAGCTAAAGGCTATGCAGTAGACCAGTTTGCAGAGATACTTAAACTAAATAAAGTTGATGATTTTATAATTGATGCCGGCGGAGATATTTATTGCAATGGAAAAGATAACGGGAAAAATGAATGGCTGGTAGGTGTGCAGGACCCGATCAATACCGATAAAATAGCCGGAAAATTGAAGCTATCAAATAGAGCAGTAACAACATCGGGTGACTATGAAAGATTTTCGGTAATAGAAGGGAAACGTTACTCGCATATTATTGATCCTATAACAGGCTTTCCGGAAGATATCGTTATAAGCGCTACAGTTATCGCGCCAAGCGCAGAAGAATCAGACGCTTACTCTACTGCATTTTCCGTTATGGGCGGAGATAAAGGTATAAAGTTAGCAAATAAACTCGAAAATGTTGAGGCGATGATTATTGAAAAAATCGGGAAAAAAATAAAAAGGTACCAAAGTAATGGATATAAAGAATACAAAGGATAAAGTACATAAGAAAATATTGATTGTAGGTCTGCCTAATACAGGCAAGAGCCATATTTTCAGCAATCTTACCGGCAAATATGCGTTAAGCGGCAACTACTCTTATACGACTATCGATGTTGACAGCCATACTTGCCGTATCGATGATGAGGTCTATGAAGTAATTGATACGCCTCCGATGCATTGTCTTTACAGCCATTCCGAAGAGGAGCTGGATGTAAGAGAGATCATACTTAACGAGAAACCTGAAGTGATATTACAATGTATAGATGCTAATAAGCTTAAGCAATCGCTTACTCTTACTATTGATCTTTTAGAGCTTGGTTTACCTATGGTCATTACTTTAAACGCGGTTGATGAAACGGCAAAGCAGGGTGTATGGATAGATACAAATAAATTGTCCGAACTTTTGGGAATAAAAGTTATTGAGTCTGTAGCGACTAAAGGCATAGGGATCGACAGTATAAAAAAAGCTATTTCAAAAGCTAAAAGATCAGTTTTTGACGGTAAATACGGCGATATAATAGAAAAAAGAATTGAAGCTGTAGTTAAAGATCTCCCTGCTGATATGCCTGCCAACAGAAAAATAGCTTTGCTTGTATTGCAGGGAGACGAGTATATAAAACGATATCTTGAAAGAATTATAGATGAGACGGCATTAGCTAGCATCGCACAAATTAAAAAATCCGTAAAATCTGACGGGATAAATGTTTCAAGATATATTAACAGCAAAAAATGTAAATGGATAGACGATATTGTTGAACAGTGTGTCGGAAGGCATCATATACGTTTAGATGGAAACTCTGAACTAGCGGCTAAATTGAGCAGACATCCGGTATTTGGTTTTGTGATATTGTCGGCTGTTTTGTCAATAATGATATTTTCGGTAGTTAATGTTGCTAATTTCGTAGCGGGATGGATGCACAACGCCTTATGGATGCCGATCGAACACAGGGTGGGAGATATTGTTACTAACGAATTATGGAAAAGTTTTCTTATCGGTGATTACGGGGTTTTAACATTTGGAGTTGCGAACGCCTTATTGACGGTACTTCCGATATTAAGTGTATTTTTTCTGCTTTTTAATATGCTTGAAGATTCGGGCTATATACCTAATCTCTGCGTGCTCATGAAACGAGTTACAGAAAAAATAGGGTTGACCGGAAATTCTGTTATGCCGGTGACTTTGGCATTCGGCTGTAAGACAATGGCGACGCTTAACACCAAGACAATCAGATCAAAAAAAGAAAAATTTATAGCCGTATATTTGATAGCATTCGGTATTCCCTGCGCGGCGCAGATGGGTCTGAATATGAGTATTTTGGGCAGGTTAGGGTTCAAATCTTTTTTTATAACTTTCGGTTTTCTTGGAATATTATGGCTATGTGTCGGAATGATGCTTAATAAAATATTGAAAGAAGACGCTAAAGACTTTTTTCTGTTTGAACTTCCTAAAATGCGTTTTCCGCATATGGGTTCGGTAATAAAAAAAACAGCCTATAAACTTAAAGATTTTTTAAAAGAAGCTATGCCGATATTTGTATCAGCGGCCGTATTTTTATTTTTCGCGGATAAAATAGGAGTATTGCAGGGATTGAAAAATATATTGGAACCTGTTATAACAGGATTTTTAGGGTTTCCTATACAGATGGTAGATGTGCTTATACTTTGTATGGCAAAACATGAGGCCGCGGCCGGAATGCTTATAAAGCTTATAGAAAGAGGATACATGAATCCGGTACAGATCATAGTAGCCGTAACTCTTACTATGATGTTCGTGCCGTGTTTAGCGAATATAATGGCTATGATAAGAGTAGAAGGAATTAAAAAAGCGCTATCGATGGTATTGGCTATAAATGTTACCGCAATAATAATGGCAGGATTTTTGAATTGGCTGCTGTTGACTTTTAAGTTTTATTAGACATATAATAAGTTTAGGAGTGAGTTATATGCATGGAGTTATTATATGTGCTTTAAAGGAAGTTTTAGATAAAAATTTCGGCGATGGATTTTGGTATCGATGTCTTGAAAAATCGGGTTTGCCGCAGAATGTCGAAGTGTCCGCTACCGGAAGCATGACGGATGTAAATTTTTTAAAAATGGCCGGAGCTGTTTGCGAGATATCGAAATTATCACTTGAAGAAGTAGCCGATGTATTTGGCGACTATTGGGTTAATGTTTATGCGCCCAGACTTTTCGCTACTTTTTATAAAGGAAAGAATAGCGCTAAAGAATTCTTATTAAGCATGAATTATGTTCATGACGATGTCGTCAGGAGAATGGAGCATACAGAGCCTCCGGTATTTGAATTTAAGTGGATAGATGATAAAACATTAGAGATGAAGTATATTTCCAAAAGGGGCCTGATAGTTTTGCTGCAAGGCCTTGTCAAAGGTGTTGGCAAATACTACAAAGAAGACCTCCAAATAACTAAAATAAGCGAAGAAAAATTACAAATAGTTTTTCCCAAATAATAAAAAAAATTAAAGAAGTTTCTGTATCTTATCTAAGAGGTCTTCACGGTTGAAAGGTTTGGTTATATAGCCGTCGGCTCCCGATTCTACGCCCCAAAACTGATCAGAATCCGAATCTTTCGCTGTAAGCAAAATAACAGGTGTATCTTGAGTATTAGGATCGCTCTTTATTGATTGGCATACCTGATATCCGTTAGGCGGAGGCATAACAACGTCTATAAGCATGAGATCGGGTTTTTCAGTTGCCGCTTTATCTAAAGCTTCCTGACCGCTGACTGAAGTGATCACTTCATAGCCTTCTTCTAATAGCGTTTGTTTTACTATCGCCAGAATTGTAGGACTGTCTTCAGCCACTAATATTTTTTTACCCATTTGTATCTCCTTATACAAAAAATTTTACAGTAAAATAATATTGGTGTCAACTGAAAGAAAAATAGAAATATGTTTCAAATAGACATTTGCATATTTATAAATGATAATGTATACATATAAAAGAGGTGATACATGGATAAAATAGAAAAACAAAGAATACTAGAAGAACTGGGCGGATTTCCTGAGGATATATATGATGATCTGGTAGGGGAATTTATAAAGCAGGCTAAAGAAGAAATAGTAACATTGAAAAAACACATAAAGACAAATAATGCGGAAGACGGCGCACGTATCGCACATTCTATAAAAGGCTCAAGCGCTAATTTGAGATTAAACGAAATGCAGGAAATCGCAAAAAAGCTTGAGATGGGTCTTAAAGAAGGGGCCGAGCCTATGTCTTTGCTTCCTGATGCGGAAGAGTTGGAACGCAAAATAAACGAATTCAGTCTTTAATTTTTTCCCAGTTCTTGTCCAAAAAAATCTTTATATCTCTTGAGAGAGAAGGGGCTATACCATTAGTGAAAACTGATATTATAGCCTCTTTTTTTCGAAATACCGCAGGTGAAATAAAATCACTTAGTATGGGTTCATCAACTACATTAATAAGTATCTTTTTCTTTTTTGCCCAGTCACTTATCTGCTTATTGACCTTATCATTATTTGTAGCGGCTATTACAATGAACGCTCCGGCTAAGTCGCTTGAACATATAGTTCGGGGAAGCCATTCTATTTTTTTATTTTTGTATAAAGTTTTTAATTTGCCTTTGAGTTCAGGTGAAACTATACGCACTATAGCCGCGGCTTTTAAAAGTGCCTCTACTTTCATGATCGCTACATTCCCGCCGCCCGCGACAACACATAATTTATTTTTGATATTCAAAGCTATCGGATAGTAGGGCTGGTTTTTGGCTCTAGCTACTCTGTCTTTACGGTCCATATATTAACTCCTTATTTAACTAATAAATATTTAGTTAAAGTATTTTCAAACTGCTTTTCTTATATTCTTTTCCGCTTTTGAGTGTCTTGGATTGGACACTGCCTACTATTGTTTTTAATTCGTTTATGAATAAGGCAGATTCTTCTTCGCTTTTGGCATGTACCATAGCATAAAAATTAAAAGGCCAATCTGCGCATAATTCGCGTTCATAACAATGTGATACAAACAATTTTTCAGAAACTTTTGTGCCAATTTCATTTATTTTATCGCTAGGGATATTAAAAACTACCATGACATTATAATTATAACCTGCCTGCCGATGACCCAAAAGAGCACCGTACCGGCGGATATAGCCATTATTTATAGATTCAGTAATGTAGGACAAAAGATCGACTTCAGACATATCAAGCGTTTCGGCAAATCCTTTGAATGGACGATTTATTAAGGGCAGATCATTTTGTATCGCCTTTAAGATACTGAAATCCTCCGTCATTCTGAGGCTCTGCAAGGGCCGAAGAATCTCAGCCCTACTTAACCCAAAAACAGCCCGAATTTTAAATACTTTTTTTGATCTTAATCTTAGTAATTTCTGAGGATCTATTTTGGTTTTTATCTGCTGAATTATTTGTTCCATTTCGTTTTCAGTTTTGCTAGTAAGAGTAAACCATAAATTTATTTCATCGTCTCTGTGATAATTATGTGTTACTCCTTCGAATGTAGAAATAAAATCTGCGGATTCTTCTTCCTTTTCTAATGGCACCTTTACACCGAATAAGGCGCTTGTGTAGCCTAAACTTTCAGCATCAAAAACAGGGCCTATTCTGCGTATTACGCCTTTGGTTTTTAGCGAACTTATTGCGCTTAGGATAGTTTCCTCTGAACTATCAAGCATTAATGCTATTTCCTTGAAAGGTTCCGGCACAAGCGGGAAACTAGTTTGAAGCAGATCTAATAATTTATCAAAATTGGGGGACATATTCACAGAAAGGTTCATCTCCTAAATAGTCTGTTTGTACTTCATAAGCGCGCGCTCTGCAACCGCTGCAAACAGTATGATACATGCATAACCCGCATTTGCCTTTAAAATTTTCAGGATAACGAAGCGAATTAAATAAATGTGAATGATCCCAAATATCGTTGAAATCATATTTATGGTCGCGGATATTACCTGCAGGCATATCTAAAAAGCCGCATATTCTAACTTCGCCGAAAGAAGAAATAAACGCGAATGATTTCCCGCCCATACATCCTTGGCTGACGCGCGTGTTATCGGGATCATGCTCTAGTATTATTCTGTTGTACTGCGGAGCGCAAGTAGGCTTAATTAAAATATCAGAATTTTTAAGAGATAATTCATATATATGTTTTAAAATTATTTCATATTCGAAAGCAGTTAAAGAATATTTTGCAATATCTTTACCTTTACCGGTAGGCACAAAAAGGAAAGGGTGGAATTGCTTAGCTCCTAGGCCTTTAGCAAGTTCAAATATCTCATCGATAGATCCGGAGTTGAGTTTGGTGATAGTGGTATTTATTTGGAACGGCATGCCGGATAGTTTTAGGATGCCGGCCGCTTCGATAATTTTTTTAAATGATCCGGGTGCTTGTCTGAATGTGTCGTGAGTTTTTTCATCCGCTCCGTCTATGCTGAGAGATACCGCCATAATACCTGCGGTTTGCATTTTGTTCACTAATTCCGGAGTTATGCCGTATCCGCAGGAGGCGACAACCATTTTGAGGCCGAGCGAAGTTCCGTATTCGGCAAGCTCTAGAAAATCTTCTCTTAAAAGCGGGTCGCCTCCGGTCATTATGATAATAGGTTTATATTTCGAGGCTATACTATCTAATAATTTTTTGCCTTCATCGGTCGATAGAGGTTCATTCTGATAAGTTTCACGCCCGATCCTGCAATGCACACAAGAAAGCCCGCAATCCGTAGTCATTTCCCATGCTATAAGTTTAGGTGTATATGATCTCATGATATCCTTGATTTCGCGAAACTTTCAGCAAAGTAAGTTATTATTATATCAGCTCCCGCGCGTTTCATTGAGAGTAAAATTTCGTTAACTATTTTTATTTCATCGACTGCGTTATTTGCCGCAGCAAATTTTATCATGGAGTACTCGCCTGAGACATTGTATGCTGCCAGAGCTATGTCAGTAACTGCGCGTACTTTAGAAATAATATCAAGATATGAAAGGGCAGGTTTAACCATAGTTATATCCGCGCCTTCATTAATATCAGTTAATACTTTTTTTATGGATATTTCCGCATTCATTGGATCAATTTGAGTTGAACGAACTTTACCTTTAAAATTTGAACCGCCGGCTTCTCTGAATGGACCATAAAAATTTGATGCGTATTTAACTGAATAGGACATTATTTTTGTATTTGTATATCCAGCTTTATTAAGCGCCGTTCGTATTGTTGAAACCATGTTTGTTATCATCCCGGAGGGAGCAATGATATCAGCTCCAGCATTTGCCTGCGAAACAGCTATCTTACCCAATAACTCGCGAGTAGTATCATTATCAATAGTATTTTCACAAAGCACTCCGCATTCACCGTCAAGCGTATACTCACACAAACAGCAATCTGTAATTACAATAAGGTCTTTTGTTTTTTTCTTTATGGCTCGTACGGCTTGTTGAACTATTCCGTTTTCAGTATAAGCATTTGAACCTAGGTTGTCTTTTTTAGAAGGAATGCCGAAAAGAATAACGGCAGGTATCCCTAATTTTTCAAGTTCCGCGGCTTTCAGAGCAGCTTCATCTAAAGTATATTGAAATATCCCCGGCATAGAAGCGACAGGATTCTTTGCCGTTATATCTTCACGAACAAAAATAGGCATAACAAGATCAGACACACTAACTTTTTTGTGCCGACCTTTATGCAATAAAAAATTATCAACCTTCATATTCTCCTTTAACTAAGAGCCGGATATCTCTTCTTCAGTTAAATAGCAAGCCGGGTCTTCCATCCATATGTCGTCGAATTTTGATTTGGCTCGGCCTCTTAAGCTTCCTCCGCAAAGTTCAATGAATTTACATTTTGAACATTTGCCTTTTAAAAGGGGAAGCCTGTCTCTCAAACCTTTATGTACAGTATCAGAATCATCAGTCCATATTTCCATGAAAGAACGGTCTTTTACATTTCCGAATGAATAGTCCATCCAGAATTGGCTTGGATGAATATTGCCGAAAAAGTCCACACAGCCGATTCCAACGCCTTCAGAGTAACGGCCGCCGCCGTTCCATTTAAGTAGATCAAAAATTTTATTTGCTCGTTCAGGATTCTCTTTAAGTAATTTTAAATATAAGTAGACACCATCTACGTGATTGGCTACGGTGAGTATATCTTTTTTTATTCCTTTAGATTTATAATCTTTTGATTTAGCCATTATGAAATCGATTGTTTTGCGGGTTTCTTCATGAGTAAGATCGACATCAGAAATATTTTCACCTCGACCTGAATAAGCCAAATGATAAAAACAAACTCTGGGAATATTATTGTCATCTATGAACGAAAAAATTTCAGGCAGTGCGATATAATTATGTCTGGTTAATGTGAGCCTAAGTCCAACGGTTAATCCTGCTTCCTGACAATATTTAAAAGCCTGCTCGGTTTTTTTGAAAGCGCCGGCCGACCCGCGGAATTTATCATTATTGTCACCTATACCGTCAAGGCTGATACCGACATAAGAGATATTTAACTCTTTGAGTTTTTTTGCAACAGATTGATCAATCAATGTACCGTTAGTAGAAATAACCGTTCGTATTCCTTTAGTTGTAGCATAACCAATAAGTTCAAAAATATCTTTTCTCATTAAAGGTTCTCCGCCTGAAAAGAGAAGAGAAGGAACACCGAATACTGCAAGATCATCAATAAGCGCTTTGCCTTCATCAGTTGTCAATTCATCAGAATAAATTTTTGAAGTACTCGAAGTATAGCAATGAATACAATTAAGATTACATGTCCGAGTAACATTCCAAACGACAATAGGCTTACGCTCAAGCCCGGTTTTTTGACGAGAGCCGATCCCGTAACGAAGTTCGTTATAGTCAAAATTCTCATCGCAATATAATTTAGAAATAGAAATCATAGTGTTTCCTTTGAAAAGACCTCGACTATTTTTTCTATCAAGCTGTCCATTGTTGCTTCGGTTGAGACGTTTATATTTTTAAATTCATTTTCGGCTGCTGTATTTGCGGTTATTTCGCCTATTACGAAAACAGGGGTGTTTTTATAATTCGGATTAATTTTACAAAAATTTACAACGGTAGATGTGCTTGTGAAACATAATGCATCTATTGATATTGATTGATCAGTGTTAATGTTTAGGGGCAATAGTTTTGGCGGTTCCTTTGCTTCGTATAGATGCAGTTCTTCTATTTTGCCTTTGCGGGAATTGATCTCTGTTATTAATGTTTCTCTCGCGCCTTTTGCTCTAGGGAGAAGAAAGTGTCTGCCTGAGAGGTCAGTAGGTAATTCGTCCAAGATGCCTTCTGCTTGAAAAACTTTTGGAACTATGTCGGCTTTTAAGCCGTATTCAAATAATTTATTTGAAGTCATTTTGCCTATAGCTGTTATTATTTTTCCGTGCATGCACCTTATGTCATTTTTGTTTTTAAATAAATATTTAAAAAATATTTCGACACCGTTAACTGATGTAAAAATTATATCGGTAAATTTATCGAGATATCCGGAACGGGAGATAGTCTCTTTTGCTTCGGGAATAGGAACAATATCTATTACGGGGTATTCTATAACTACAGCACCTAATTCCTCTAGTTTTTCAGCCGTGCCGAAAGATTGTTTTTGAGTACGCGTAAGAACGATAGTTTTATTGAACAAAGGTCTTTTTTCATACCATGCTAGATCTTTTCTTAAATCTGTAACTTCACCTACGATGAAAAGGGCAGGAGGGATCACTGTGTTCTCATCGCGCACAGAACACACATTTTCAAGTATTGTTAAAAAAGTTCTTTGGCGCGGTGAACAGGCATTTTCAACTAATGCACATTTTGTGTTTTTAGAATGACCGGATGAATATAATTTTTCAACTAAAACAGCAAGGTTCTTTATCCCCATAACAAAAACAATAGTGTCGGCAACAGGTATTTTTATGTTTGAAGCGTCTTCGCCTTTCATGAGATGTCCCGTAGCTATCGCTACGCTTCTGGATAAACCTCTATGCGTAAGAGGTATACCGGCATAGGCAGGTCCGGCGGTAGTAGAAGATATACCCGGAACTATTTCAAAATTAATACCATGCTCTACTAATATTTCGCATTCTTCGCTGCCTCGTCCGAAAATAAAAGGGTCGCCGCCCTTAAGCCGTAAAACTATTTTTCCTGTTTTTGCATGTTTGAGTAAAAGAGTATTTATGTCTTCCTGCGCGAATTTCTGAGGAGAATTTTCTTGGCCGCTTTTGCCTACAGATATTAATTCTGCATCCGGTTTACATTGAGTGAGCAGGGCAGGGTTAATAAGATTGTCATATAAAACAACATCCGCTTTTTTGAGCAGCGCTTGAAGTCTCACCGTAATAAGAGACACGTCCCCAGGTCCTGCGCCTGCAATATATATTTTAGTTTGATTTATCATTTTTTTTAAAAGTATTTAATGTTTCGATTAAGGTGTTTGGTATTTTGTCTGCATTTTTTATATCGAAACTTTTTTCAAATTTAATATTTTTATTGTCTGTGGAGAAAAATACGGTTGTTGTGATCGTTTCTCCTTTAATGTAAGCGTGAACTCCTAGCGGAACATTACAGTCGGCGCCTAGTATTTTCATGAAATTGAATTCTATTTGAGCTGCTATTTCAACCGAAGTATCATTTATTTTTTTTGTAATGTTTAAAAGCTCTGTATCGTTAGAGCGGGTTTCAAGAGCGATAATGCCTTGTCCTGCAGCCGGAACTATCTCATCGACACTGAAAGTGTAAGAAATTCGATCTTTAAGGCCCAAGCGTTCCAGACCGGCTTCAGCAAGGATTATAGCGTCATATTCGCCGCTCTCGAGTTTGCGTAGGCGCGTATCTACATTCCCGCGTATCGGAAGAATAATTAAGTCATTACGCATGAGTTTTACCTGCGCTATCCTGCGGTTAGAGCCGGTGCCCATACGAGCGCCTTTCGGCAGGGCTTTAATGTTAATGTTTCCGTTAGATATCAAAACGTCCATACGGCTTGCCCCGCCTAAATAAGAAGTTATAGTTAAACCGTTGGTTCTTTTTGAGCTCATGTCCTTAAGCGAATGTACGGCAAGATCGATCTTTTTATTTAATAAAGCGTCTTCGATCTCTTTAATAAAAACATTTTTTGTGCCGCCTGCAATACCGAATTCATCGCCCGTAGTTTTAATAACTACAATTTCAAAATCAAATTCGGGATTTGCTTTAGATAGAAGGGTACGTACATGTTCTGCCTGCCAAAGAGCAAGCTTACTGCCGCGTGTACCTATTTTTAATTTTTTATTTATCATATTAATGTTAAACGGTTTTAAGAAACCACTCCTTAATTTTATCAGACAAATAATTCAAGTCTTGTGCTGTATGTATCCCTGAAACAAAAAAAGTTTCAAGTTCCGCAGGCGGCCAATATATTCCTGCTTCTAAAAGGAAATGAAATAATTCAGAATACTTGTCGCCGCCACAGGCGTTTTGTGCTTCAGTATAATTCGTAACAGGCTTTTCGCAAAAACGGATGCACATCATTGACTTGTATGATGAAAGATGCGCGGGGATCCCTTTTTTCTTAAAAAAAGAATTTAGGCCGGAAGAGAATTCTGCACATTTTTCGTTCAATTCTTTATAAAAATTTGTATTAAGAAAATTAAGCGCGGCTAACCCTGTTTTCATAATGACCGGATTACCCGAAAAAGTACCTGCCTGATAAACCCCGCCTAAAGGAGCGAGACAGTTCATAATGTCTTTTCTTCCGCCGTATGCTCCGACAGGAAAACCTCCGCCGATAATTTTGCCGAGGCATGTTAGATCTGGCTTGATCTTTACATCAGCCTGCACGCCGACTAAAGAAGTTCTGAAACCCGTCATAACTTCATCAAAGATCAAAACGATATTGTGTTTTAATGTTAATTCTCTGATAACTTTAAGGAAGGGTATATCAGCTTTTATAACTCCCATATTCCCCGCGACAGGTTCAATAATAACGCAGGCAATATTGTTTTTATATT
>JADGBB010000069.1 GCA_015231715.1 Candidatus Omnitrophota bacterium | reverse complement strand
TAAACAGAAGTGATAATAAAAGAACTGTTTAGATCGCTCGAGGTAGCTAGTACCGGGAGGAAGCATGCAAAATACTTTTTTTTGCAGACAGGAGAACTATTTATTCTTGACATGCTTTTTCATAGATGACTCATGCATTCTCCAAGCAGCTTCGCTGCTTTTCGAAGCAATCGGCATCGGGACTGGTATTTGTCAAAAAAGAACAGAAAAATGCCTATAACCCCTAAAGTCATAAAAAAGGAATATCTGACTCATCCTAGCTTGATGCGAAGTATTTAAAGACTAACGGACGAACTTCATAATAATAAAGACGACTTTTGCCTCATCAGAACTTGTATGGTATGCTTTCCTTTAAAAGGATATTATGTTTAAAGACGAAAAGACCGGCATACTTTATCGCAAGTGGGGGGATTCTCCTTCAAAGATTTCGGTTATTCTTATTCATGGCATGGGAGCGCATTCGGAGCGATGGGCTTTTATGGGAAATTTTTTTGCCGGTAATGGGATGACCTCTTATGCGCTTGCGCTTAAAGGGTTTGGGGAGACTGATGGCGTAAAAGGGCATATCGATTCTTTTGAAACTTATTACAAAGACATACTTACTTTAAGAAACATAATAATAAATGACAATCCGGGAAGTAAAGTTGTTCTTTTAGGTGAAAGTATGGGAGGGCTGATATCATTTGTTTGTGTTTGTCAGAATCCAGAACTTTTTGACGCGCTTATATGCCTGGTACCGGCATTTAAAAGCCGGATGAAACTTTCTTTTTTTGAGTATTTAAAACTCTTTGTTTTTCTTTTGGTTAAACCTCACGGTCAGATAAAAATGTCTTTTTCGGGGAAGATGTGTACCAGAGATATAAAGTATGAGAAGGCAATGGAGAAGGACCCGAGAGAGCATAGATACGCTTCAGCTAAACTTTTATGGGAAATATTAAAAATACAGATAGCTACTGACAAGAAAAAGTATGACATAAATAAACCCGTTCTTTTTATGTCGGCAGGCGCAGATAAATTAGTTGATTCTGCGTTAACTGAAAAAGTATTTAATGATCTTTCATCTGAAAACAAAAAATTAATAATGTATCCGGATATGTATCATGCACTTTCAATCGAACTGGGTAAAGAAAAAGTATTTGAAGATATATTGAATTGGATAAAAACATCATATAGCCTAAGTTAGTAGGAGTTAGCATGAAGTACATACTATCCATAGATCAAGGCACAACAGGCTCAAGAGCTGTTGTCTATGATAAAAAAGGACTTGTTATAGCTAGCTCTTACCAAGAGTTTAAACAGATATTTCCTAAACCCGGATGGGTTGAGCATGATCCGGAAGACATATGGAAAAGTGTTAACTCTACGATTGAAAAAGTTTTAAAAATAATCTCACCTATGGATATTGCCTCTATCGGCATTACAAATCAAAGAGAAACAACAGTTGTTTGGGACAGGATAACTGGAAAGCCCATATACAACGCTATAGTTTGGCAATGTCGGAGAACATCTAAACGTTGTGATGCTATAAATAAAAGTAAAAATGAATCTCAAAGAATAAATAAGTTAACGGGGTTGCCTGTAGATGCTTATTTTTCAGCTACTAAAATTGAATGGATCTTAAAAAATATAACGGGAGCTATGAAAAAATCTCAAAAAGGGGAGCTCCTGTTCGGGACTACTGATACCTGGATATTATGGAAACTTACCGGAGGAAAAACACATGCAACTGATTACACTAATGCTTCTAGGACAATGCTGTTCGATATAGAAAAAAAAGAGTGGTCAAAATATTTATTAAATAAATTCTCAGTTAGTTCGGTCATGCTGCCTGAAGTAAAAAGATCATCGGGAGAATTCGGAATAACAATGAAACAAAAGGGAATTCCCGGAGGTATACCGATAACCGGTATTGCAGGGGACCAGCAGGCGGCATTATTCGGCCAGTCATGTTTTGAAAAAGGTATGATAAAAAATACTTATGGTACAGGAAGTTTTATTTTAATGAATTCCGGGGAAAATAGGCCTGTTTCAAAGTACGGTCTTATCGCTACACTTGGATGCGGAAAGAAGGGAGAGGCGGTATATGTACTCGAAGGTTCGATTTTTGTTGCAGGTTCTTCTATCCAATGGCTGAGAGACGGGTTAAAGCTTTTTAAAGATGCGAAAGAAACTGAAAACATGGCGGAAAGAGCCGGGGGTAACGCAGGTGTATATTTTGTCCCGGCATTGGTTGGTTTGGGAGCACCTTATTGGGATCAGGACTCAAGAGGCAGTATATCGGGGCTTACACGCGGAGTTACTTCGGATCATATTGTGCGGGCCGCATTAGAATCTATTTGTTATCAAACAAAAGATGTCTTAGACGTAATGAAAAAAGATACGGGGCTAGAAATAAAAGATCTTAGAGTGGACGGAGGAGCGGTAAAAAATAATTTCTTATGTCAGTTCCAATCTGATATCCTCGGAGTAAGTGTTATAAGACCCAAAGTTATTGAAACAACTTCTTTAGGAGCGGCTTATCTCGCTGGCCTTGCGGTAGGGTACTGGAAAAATTCTGATGAAATAGAAAAGTGCTGGATAAAAGAAAAAGTATTTCAACCAAAGATGAACAAAAAAGATGCCGGTACTTTGTATAAAGGCTGGCAAAATGCTGTAAATAAAGTTTTAACAAAAAAAGTGCAGAGTTTTTGTAATGAAAAAATATGACATCATTATCATCGGCGGCGGAGTTATAGGTAATTCTATCGCCAGAGAATTATCAAAATACGATCTGAAAATAGCATTGCTCGAAAAAGAAGCAGAGCTGGCCTTTGGAGTTTCAAAATCAAATAGCGGTATAATTCATCCCGGCACACAAAATTCTCCGGATTCATTAAAAGGCAAATTATGTGTTGAGGGAAATAAACTGATGCGTGAAATAGCAATAGACCTTGGTGTGGATCTCAAAGAAGTCGGTGAATTGATAGTTATATTTGACGCTAATGATATGCCTAGCCTTGAAAAATTGAAACATGAAGGCGAAACACTAGGCGTACCCGGACTTGTTATTGTTGATAGACTTTGGCTGGATGAGAATGAACCCAATTTAAACAAAGAAGCCGCTGCTGCTTTATATGCGCCATCAGCCGCCATTATCAGCCCATATCGTCTTGTTTATGACCTATCAGAAAACGCTAAAAAGAACGGTGTCGAAATATTTACTTTATCCGAAGTTACGGGCATTAATATCATCAGTGAAAAAGAAGAAAGGTTTGAATTGCTTTGTCCTGATAATAAGTTCAAAACAAAATATGTAATTAATGCTGGGGGTCTTTATTCTGATAAGATATCGCAAATGGTCGGATTGAATTATTTTCAAATAACACCACGTAAAGGCGAAGAATATATTCTTGATAAAAAAAGGGAATACATTACTAAACATTTAATATTTCCTTTGCCTACGGCTACATCAAAAGGCACTCTTATCATAAAAACTTCTGACGGCAATCCAATGATAGGGCCTACAGCGCTGGAAAATCATGAGAAAGAAGATCTATCAACCACAGAAGCCGGCCGCAATGCTGTTGTATCTGCCGCAAAAAAAATGATACCTGCCATTGACAGCAATGATATTATTGCGTATTTTTCGGGTCAAAGGCCAGTTTCCGGTAAAGATTTCATTATTAAACATGAAGACAAAGTACCCGGATTTATAAATGTAGCGGGGATTCAATCGCCCGGTCTTACTGCCTCTCCTGCTATAGCAAAAATGGTTAGTGATATTCTTAGAAAAACAGGGCTAGAAATGAAAAAGAAAGAAGTTTTTTATCAAACAAGAAATAAAACAAAACATTTATTTTCAATGTCCATAAATGATGCTGAAGAGCTTATAAAAAATGATAAAGATTACGGGGATATTGTATGCAGATGTGAAATGGTATCTAAAAAAGAAATAAGTGAAGCTATTAAACGCGGCGCTAAAACTTTAGACGGAATAAAATTCAGGACAAGAGCCCAGGCAGGAAGGTGCCACGGAGGATTTTGTACAACAAGAATAATGAGAATACTTTCTGAAGAGTTGGGTGTATCTATGACAAAGATAACAAAAAGAGGCCCCGGAACTGAAATCATTAAAGAGGACAGAAATGATAGATGAGAGAGATCTTGTAATTGTCGGCGGTGGTCCCGCCGGAATGGCTGCTGCAGCCTCCGCATATGAAAACGGCGTCAAAGACATATTGTTAATTGAAAGAGACCAATACTTGGGCGGAATACTCAACCAATGTATACACACGGGTTTTGGGATTAATTATTTTGATGAAATATTGTCGGGACCTGAATATGCTGACAGGTTTATCAAAAAAGTAAATAAGATAAAAGAAATTGAAATAAGTCTTCAAACTTTTGTTGTTAATGTTGATAAAAATAAAATATTAACAGTCTTAAAACCTGGAGCGCTTGAACAGATCAAAGCCAAAACATTGATCATGGCTACAGGCTGCAGAGAAAGAACCAGGGAAATGATACACATACCAGGCGATCGCCCAAGCGGGATATTCCCGGCAGGGCTGGCACAAAAAATGATCAATATAGAGGGTTTATTGCCCGGGAAAGAAGTTGTTATTATCGGCTCGGGAGACATAGGTCTAATAATGGCCAGAAGATTTACTCTTGAAGGGGCTAAAGTTAAAGCAATAAT
>JADGBB010000068.1 GCA_015231715.1 Candidatus Omnitrophota bacterium | reverse complement strand
GATGGACGCAGAAACTTTTTAATAAGAGTGTGATGCATAATAGCATGAATGTTGTTGTTAGTTCGCAATGTGAACGAATGGACAGGTTTATTTACTTGACGTGTGCCTCTTTATGGGTGACCCTATTTTAAGCGGCGGAAATTATTTTCTTTTTTATTATGCCGTTTAGTTTTAAGTCTTCGATTATTTGCATTTCGGCAGTAGGGAGGATAAAAATTAGGGCTGCGGCTAGTTTGTTTATGTCTTCTGTGATAAGTTGCGGGGTTTCGCCTGTAAGGAATTTGTATACTCTGATCAGTTTTTCTATGTCTCCTGTACCCAATGCTCTCAGGGCGAGAATAATACTTTCCACCTGAACTACACCGTTTTTTTCATCGGCTGTAAAGGCTAGCGCGTTCAAACCGAGCTTTTCCCTGACCTCGGCGGCTTTTTCTTTGTCGGGGCAAGCTATGTCGAACTTTATTGTATAGTTCTTAAAATCAGCGCCGTATTCACTTTTGTAATATTCCGTGATCTCGGCCATTCTGTTTTTAACCTGTTCAGCAAAAGTCCTATTCGTTTTAACTTTAAGGCAGATAACTTTTTCTTTAAAACTTTCTTCTCTCATTCCCTGTTCCAACTGCCCTAGAATATAAGACTGATGCGGGATAATCGTGTCGGATATGATATGGCAAAGAATTGTCTTTTGCGGCAAAAGAGGAACATATTCAGTTTTCATGTTTTCCTCATGGATAATCTCGGCTATTTCCATTACGCGTTCAAAATTATCCTCAGGGTTAGAAATATGTTTTCTTTGTTCCAAAAGAGCCATAACGGACCAGACCATGTTTTTCATTCTGTTGAATGTTGTGGCATCATGCGAATCGAACCATGCTATCGGTATCTCTTTGATATTAAATTTCTGGCGTTTGCTTAAAAGAAGCAGTTCAGTATCAAAAGTAAATGAATTGTCTTTAGTCTTCTTCCATATAGCCCGTACAGTATTTTTAGAGAACAGTTTAAATCCTCTCTGTGTATCTTTTATATCTTTAATCGGAGGCAGAACATTATGTACAAGAGTGCTGTACATTTCACTTGCCATATTGCTCGCGAAAGGAATTTTTTCAGCCTGTCCGCCCTCTGTTTTACGCGAACCTATAGCCACATCGCTTTCACCGCTAGCAAGCGGTTCCACTAAAAGGCCCGTTAAACGCATATCAACCGATATATCTGTATCCGTGTAGCCGATGTATTCGGCCCAGCCGTCATGGAGGGCTTTTAGCATGCCTTGATATACCGCCCATCCTTTTTTACTGCCTTTTTCATTCTTCTTTTGATTACTTATACGCTCAATCAGAACGGCGTCTTCGGGAAGATATATTCCGGCCGCAGCATATTTCACACGAGCCTCTTGCCACATCCTCTCCACTAATATGGCATTTGTATTTCCTGGCGTACCGTCATCTATAAATATCATCTGCCATCTAAATAAAGGGTTATATCTTCCCAGGTCTATGAACTGCGCTACTTTTTTTCTGAACGCGTCTTCGCCTAGCGGGTTTGCGGCACTCTGCGGATTAAGTCTTCGCTCTTCCTTAAACATCGGAACAATGAACGAAACTCTGGTTTCTTTAGCCAAAGACGATATGATATTTTGTGATTTTTTTATCCCCTCATATTCAGCTTCGCTGCGAGGTTCATCCAAAAATTGTTCCGGCACATAAACAAAAGAATAAGCCATATTTTCTATTCCGGGATGATCATAATACTGAACTCCTGTCCCATCCAAACCTGCGTCATTTATCTCTCCTTCCGTAAGTCTCCCTCCGTCCTCAGGAAGAACAAGTTTAAGCGTCTTTTTTTCATTCTTAAGATACAAAAGAACTTCCTTATATCCTCGTCCTGTTGAATTAAATTTATTGTGAACCATGTTAAGAACAACTGATATATCAGCATCTTCAAGTTTTTTATTAAGTTTCGCGATCTGCCCTTCACGTGGCAGCCCCTTCTGCTCCATAAGGAACTTTATTTCCCTCATAGCGAAAGTGACCGCGAATACATTTTTGAATCTCTCGCCTATCTCCTCATTCATAGGATTGATAACAGACTCAGGCGCAAGCGCAAATGAAGATATCTCCATCATCATGCATATAACTATGGTTAAAAATTTTTTCATTTTTTACACTTTAAAATATTTAGTTTTGTTATTGCCCTTACGGCAGTCAACCCGGCCCAGAAAACTATAACAGCCAAAAGCATGTTGCTTCCAGGTTTGCCGTTTAGAGCGTTTGACATAGTCACAAAAATAGAAAGGCCGGCTATAACTGTTAAAGTTATAGCTACCCATCTGAGTTTTTTCTTTTTTAGAGCTATCCCGCCGCCTAAATATATTAGGCCGTCAATTATGCCGGCCGGAGAGAATATAATGCTTAGAACAAAGACTATTATCCCGACCAAAATAAAACCGTTACCGGCGTCATTAATGACGTATAACGCTTTTTCTTCGGTTTCAATAACAGGCATTAGAATATTTTTAAGATCAAATTTCTTTTTTTCATTTTCCATTTTTACCACTCCCTTTTTTTGCGTGGTCTGACTTTATTCTACACTTGCTTCTTTAATTCGTTTATTTGCCGTCTGTACACTTGTGCCGGTTCGTTTATGTTCAGTTTTTTTAATGGGATAAAACGGACTATTCGTTCGCCCAGGGTTTCTATCATTATTCCGGGATATGCCTTAAAATTAGCGGCATCCGGCTGATCTCTCATGCCCAGTTTTAATGCCGCTGTCACCATCTCAAAAAAGCAGATATAATCATGTTCGCCAAAACCTCTAAGGTCAACGCATGCCCTGAACGCGTTGAGATCTTTACAGCTTTCACCCGTAAGCGTTTCTTCACTACCCACAAGAATTATCTTATCATGTTTTTCGGGTTCTTCATTTATTATATTTACGGCTAATGTTTCCCTTGTGCCTAAGATAATATCGATATCACTTATATGATCCTTTCTTTTTCTTTTCAAAGTTTCAACAAATCGTTTTATATTTGTACTTACATCATACATCGCCCTCTTTTGTGTGTCTGGCATCCACTCGGATGTTTCTATGCCTATGATTATTCTGGTCTTTTTCTTTGTCGCTTCACGCGCAGATAGTTTTATATTGTCGGATAAAGCTATAGCAGGTTCAGTCAGCATTTTTTCGGATGCCGCATCGCCTTTATTTTCATTCTCTTCCTCTAAAAAACCTGTCATGATCACATGCAGTCTTTCGGCCGCGTTTTGTATCCTTTCAAACAGAAGTGTTCCCTCTTCATCCGGACAAACGCGGAGTAAAACTTTTTCCACTCTTTCAATAATGGATTTTTTTTGTTCAACTGTTAACACTCTTGTCATTTTAATGAACGGGATCAGCTCGTTAGTTTTATTAACAATTGTTTTCGGGTCTTTTGATGTTTCGATACTACGGACAATGTCCTCGTACTTTTCCGCATTGGTCTTTACATTCCTCACGGCCGGTTTCTTTTTCGGAATAACCCTTTTATCCTCATATCTATTAAATATTATTTTGCGTACTTCTTCTTTCAAGGCAGGCTCGGTTTTCAACAAGTTCATAAGATTATATAACCGCCCGTATACTCGATTAGCGGACTCTTGTGATCTCTCGTCTTCGTCTAATTTTTTGGCGAAAGCAAAAAGCCTGTGAGGATACTCCTTTTCGTCGCCGGAAACCGTTATATTTTGGGCTATTTCAGCCATTCTGATCTCGGTCATATGTTCAGGGGAAAGGAACTCGGCAAACTCTTTTTTTGCCCTTTCTAATCTTTCTTCGTATAAACGCGCTTTTTCAAAATATGCCGCGCGTTCTTGCTTAAAATCAAAACCTCTTATCCTCGCCCATTCGCGCCATACATCAGGACTCGCGCAAACCATTTTTTGCAGTTTTTCTTCAGTAAGATCACGAAGTTCGTAGCTAGTCATCTTTGATAATTTCAGAACAGCATTACGGCTCAGGTCATTTCCTGGGGCTATATTTTCAAAGTCGGTCAAAAGATGTCTTTCTTCCGGAGATCTTATCCAGTTGTAAAAAGTTCCATAGACTACTTTATTCATGCCCAAGTCTAGAGATCTCGCGTAAAGATCTCTTATTGTGATCTTAAACTTAAGATCCGTTTTGTCTTTTATATCAAGGATATCAGCCTGCAGTTGAGCTATGGCTTTTCCTACTATCACCGGCCTTTCCATATCGCCGCGTCTGTGTAACCCGATCAATTCCGCTCTAGGCCAGCCGATAACTCCGACAAAATCAGCTAACTGTTTTTCGGTAAGTCCGGTTTTTTCGGAGATCTCAGGTATCATGCCTGAATGCCCTAGATCGTCATATGCCATAACTATGATCCTTGCGGCTGTAGTATAAGTTTCACTAAGATCTAATTTTTTTACCGGTATTCCTAATTTTTCTTCCAGCAGTTTCTCAGCGCGCGCGCGGAATTGTTCAACGGTCAAATTAAAACTTTTCGCGTATTTTTTTTCTTTCTGCCCTTTGGCATCATCGATCATTTTATTTATCGCATCAACTTTTTCCCCGCTCTGTTTACTGAACCACAGCCACATTTCTTTTTTATCCGGCGTTTCGAACCCTAGCTTTTTCATTGTTTCTGTTATCAGCGAAAAAGTTATCTCTTCTTCCGGCATATTTTTTCTTAAGTATTCGACAGCGCTAAACATATTGTCTATCCCTGACGCTAGGCCCGCGCCTCTTACTATCCCCATCTTTTCAGCATTAATAGCTCCTATAAATTTTATAAAATCATCATATGA
>JADGBB010000067.1 GCA_015231715.1 Candidatus Omnitrophota bacterium | reverse complement strand
TTATTACACTAAAGATAGTAGCTTCTAGATATTCAGCTTGATTGTATGAAGGGGTAATTATTGATATTTTAGGATAGTTCATGAATTTTCCCATATCAAACCTTTTAATTCCAGATAAATATCTCTCGTATACATATCCGCGCCTTTTGGATTTAAATGTGTCGGATCACTGAATAGGTCACATCCATATACTTTCATGCTACCGTCTCCGCTAAAAAAAACATTATTAGGATACTTGTTTTTAAAATAGGTCCATTTACATGAAGTTGTGCGTGCATTAGAATCTATATTGTCCCCTTTCTCGCTGAAGGTATATGTATTTATGAATAACACCTTAATATTATTCTTGATAACCAATTTAAAAAAATCATCAGTAAAAGTTTTCTTTGGCGGATCATATTTTATAATTTTATTATTCGGCATTGGAACTGCATTATCATTGCTATTATTGCTGAAAAGCTCCTTATTAAGACTTCCTCCTTTTACCGCCTGCTCCTCAATGTAATAATATCCTCTATCAGCAAGAAGGCTTCTTTCTATTTTCAAAGTATTTTTATTAAAATCATTAAACCTCGAATCATACAATTGATCCCAGTCATGAGGATAAGTTTCTTTTTTAAGATGTTTTGATATATATCCTTTTTTATGGATATTCCGGATCTTATCAGGTAAAAATTCGAGTAATTTACCTATAAAAAAATTCTCTATCCTCGGCCAATGATATCTTGAAGGTATAAAATACTGTGATAGGATTTCTGTATTTCTATATTTTATCCACAATTTCATAGCCTCCGTCAAGCTCGCACCCTGAACAGAATAAGATATAGATGTTTCATCACTTAGTTCTATATCATCAAAAGACATTACGATATAGTCAGGCGAAGGATTGTTGACTAAATAATCCTTAAACAGAAAAAATTGAGGAGCGAACGGGGTACCTGGTAAAGCAAAATTAAAACTGAGTGTCTTATCACCGCTCTCATCATCAAACAGCCCGGGGACTATCCCCGCGCTTATTTGGCTATTTCCGAAAAAAAGAACTATTTTTTTATCTTTAGCATCTTCTTCTGTAAAAATTTGTTTTCTAGCTATATCCCTTTTAAACTGAACTACCTGTCTGGCTCCCTGCAAAGTAACACTAAGGATACTTAAACTCGCAAACTCTGCGATGAAAGTTAAACATAGTGCAGCTATTAAAGCTTTTCTAAAATTGGAAATATATGAATTCATTTCCACCGCCTGATCCAAAAGTTATAAACAGAAAAATTAAAAATGCATAAACGAATGCCTGTGTAAACCACTTGTTTTTAAATGTCCAGTAAAGATCTTTCCTTTTATACTGTATGTATTCAAAAATTATAAGCGGGAACAAAAATACTATAAGGCTTCTAATTGTTAAAATTGACGGGATAATATTAGTTATGTTTCTTACATGTAAAATAGACAAAAACATTTCATAAGCTTGATGTAAAGACTTAGCCCTAAAAAGCAGCCATCCAATACATACAATATGAAAAAATACGATCCATTTAAGAACGATCCATAATAATGCATTCCCGCGTTTTGTAAAATTATTCAGGAACCGTTCACCGATAAGAAGTGCTCCTTGATATATGCCCCAAACCACAAAACCCCAAGCAGCTCCATGCCATAATCCGCCAAGAAACATTGTCAAAAATAAATTTCGGTATGTCATGAATGAACCATTTTTGTTGCCGCCTAAAGGAATGTAGACATAGTCCCTTAACCAAGTTGATAAACTAATATGCCATTTTTTCCAGAATTCTCTGGGGCCTTTTGCTGTATACGGAAAATTAAAATTTACCATAAGGTCAAATCCCATAAGTGAAGCTAATCCTCGGGCGATATTGGAATATCCGGCAAAATCGCAGTAAATTTGAAACGCAAAAGCATAAAGTGCCAAAAGAACCGTTATCCCGTCAAAGTGTCCATTGGACGCAAATACCGGCTCCACTATTTTTGCAAGATTATCGGCAACAAAGACCTTTTGAAATAGTCCCCAAAATATCAATAAAAGTCCCTGATCAACCTGAGCCGGTGAAATCGTCCTATTTGCTGTTACCTGCGGTAATAGGTGTTTTGCCCTTTCTATGGGGCCTGCAACTAGCTGGGGGAAAAAGGCTACAAATAACCCGAAATCCAGTAATTTCTTGACAGGCTCAATTTCTTTGCGATAAATGTCTATTGTATAGCTCATGGTTTGAAAGGTATAAAAAGATATACCTACCGGAAGTATAATATTCAGGGACCTTGTAAAATAATCTAAACCAAAAACAGATAATAGATCTGAAAAACTATCAACAAAGAAATTATAGTATTTAAATACCGCTAATATACCTAAATTGGCAATTATGCTTATTATGAGAAACTTTTTTCTGATTTGACCTTTATTGGATCTATGAATATGTGCGCCGCAATAAAAGTCTACCAATGTTGATATTATTATTAACGAAAGAAACTTCCAGTTCCATGCTCCGTAAAAGACATAGCTGGAAACAAGAAGCAGTATATTCTGATGTTTATGGGAAAATTTTCGGTAGAGAAAATAAACTAAACAAAAGAAAAATAAAAATTGAAATGAGTTAAAAAGCATACTATTTTCTGTACCACTCAACCGTTCGTTTTAGTCCCTCGTTAAATTCAACCTCGGCTTTGAAACCAAACTCTTTCTCGGCCATAGAGACGTCCAGCATTCTTCGCGGCTGTCCGTCGGGTTTGGTTGTATCCCAAACAATTTCACCCTTGAAACCTGCAAGAGGCGCAATAATATTTACTAGTTCTTTTATTTTAATTTCAAATCCGGCCCCTAAATTTATAGCATCAGATTTATTGTATCCTTCTGTAGCCATAATAATTCCCCTCGCGGCATCTTCTACATACAAAAATTCTCTCGATGCTTCGCCTGTGCCCCAGACTTCGACTTTAGGTGAATTTGCATTTACTGCGTCAACAAACTTTTTAATTAATGCCGGGATAACATGAGAAGAATTCGGGTTAAAATTGTCACCGGGTCCGTATAAATTAACAGGGAGCAGAAATATGGAATTGAAACCGTATTGATCCCGATAACTTTGCGACTGAACAAGCTGTGTTTTTTTAGCTATCCCGTAAGGAGCATTTGTTTCTTCAGGATACCCTTCCCATATTTCTTTTTCTTTGAACGGTACTTTGGCAAACTTCGGATACGCGCAAACTGTGCCGATTGCCGTATATTTTTTTACTCCGGCAAGCCTAGCGGCTTCCATCATTTGTATACATATCATCGCGTTATCGAAAAACAACTCGCCCGGATGTTCTCTATTGTATCCTATCCCTCCGACTTTAGCGGCTAAATGTATTACAATATCAATATCCTTGACTGCTCTTTCGCAGTTTTCCCATACTCTGAGATCACAATCTTTTTCATCGGGTACTTTGATATTTTCTGTAAGTACACCTCTATCGTTTTTAAGCATGCCGGTAAGATGTTTGCCCAAAAAACCATGTCCGCCTGTAACCAATATTTTTTTCTTATCCCAGAAACCCATATTGCTCCCTTTTATTTTTAGACTTATTTTTTAGACAGTTAGACATATTACATATACAAATAGTCCAACCCTACTTCACCTTTTTTCTCCAAAAGTTTTATATCAGCTTCCACCATTATTTGAGCTAATTCATCAAATTTTGTTTTAGCTTCCCAGCCAAGTTTTTTCTTGGCTTTTGACGCATCGCCCAATAGTTCATCAACCTCGGACGGCCTGTAATACTTAGGGTCTATCTCGATCAAAACTCTGCCGGTTTTTTTATCTATACCCTTTTCTTCTTCTCCCTTACCTTTCCATACCAGATCGAAATCGATCATCTTAAAAGTTTTTTCACAGAATTCGCGGACAGTATGCTTCTCACCGGTAGCTATAACAAAATCATCGCCTTTATCTTGATTAAGCATTAAGTGCATGGCTTCAACGTATTCCGGAGCATATCCCCAGTCCCTTTGCGCATCTATGTTTCCCAAATACACCTTATCCTGCAGACCCTTACTTATTTTTGCCACAGCGCTGGTTATTTTTCTTGTAACAAAATTCTTTCCTCTTCTTGGGGATTCATGATTAAAAAGAATCCCGCTAGCTGTATATAATCCATAAGATTCTCTATAATTTATCGTTATCCAATGGGCGTACAACTTAGCTGCACCATAAGGACTTCGCGGATAAAATGGCGTGTTTTCATTTTGCGGGATCGCCTGTACTTTTCCGAACATCTCACTTGTTGATGCCTGATAAAATCTTGTAGTTACTCTTGCATCTCTAATAGAATCAAGTATTCTCAGCGCTCCTAATGCATCTGTATCAGCAGTGTATTCGGGCTGAACAAACGAAACACCTACATGGCTTTGAGCCGCAAGATTATATATTTCATCCGGGCTTATTTTTTCTATGAAACGAGAAATATTACTTGAATCAACAAGATCTCCGTAATGAAGAAACATATTCACATCCTCACCATGCGCATCCTGGTAAATATGTTCTATTCTTTGAGTATTGAAATTTGATGATCTTCTTATTATGCCGTGAACTTCATAACCCTTTTTAATTAAAAGCTCCGCTAGATATGATCCATCCTGACCGGTTATCCCTGTAATTAAAGCTTTTTTCATAAACCCCCCATTTGGAAACTCAAAATTCAAATGTCAAATGTCAAAAAAAACACACCCACAAACTTATTCTTTTGTCATTTGTGCTTTGTCATTGGTTTTTCCTTATCTTATCTTTTTTTCTATATATCTTTTTAGCTTCCTAAAAGTGAATCCTCGCTCTCCACTCCACTTTATTTCATTTAGTACTTCCTTACAAATTTTAAGTAAAGAAGCCTTGCCGGCAACAACATATTTTAACCCTTCATAAGGACATCCGCAACAAGTTAAAGGACACGGCTTGGCTACTTTATCAAACTCGTATTTATTTTTAAACAAATTTCCGTAACATTTAAATGACGAGGAACATCTAAATATTTTTCCTGCCGGATCTAATCTGAAATATTTTTTACCCGTCAAACACATTTTGCCGAATAAATTAAATTCATCTGAAACTATCTCTAATTCCCGAGGATCTAGTGTGTACTTCGCTATTAGTTCTTTTTCTTCAGCAGTAAAACCAAGAGGATACTTCTTTCCTTTGTAATAGCCCCTGAACGTTTTAGCATTAACTATTTTAACTCCGTTACTTTGCAAATATTTAATGTCTTTTTCCATCCCGTCAAATAATTCGGGATAAACTAAATACCCTACATCAATATTGAAAGATCTATCCTGCAAATACAAAACCCTTTCGATGAATTTATCTATTGAGTCTTTTTTGTTCCTTTCATCAACATGTAATCCGGCGTTAATAAAAATTACTT
>JADGBB010000066.1:2639-5606 GCA_015231715.1 Candidatus Omnitrophota bacterium | reverse complement strand
CTCCTATCCATAATGTTAATATTTTTTACCTTATTCAGATTATGTGCTCATTCAAGATTAACATTTTTGGATTTAATGTGAATATCCCTCTGAGGAAAAGGTATTTTTATGCCTTTTTCATTGAAAAGCCTGTTGATTTCAAAATTTATTTGGCTTTTTATATTGAATCTGTTATTAGGGTCGTCCGTCCACACATACAGTTCAAAATCAAGAGAGCTTTCGCCGAATTGAGTGAACCATACATATGGAGCCGGTTTTTTTATAACATCCGGATTGCTTTTGCCGGCATCTAGTAATGTTGTTTTTACTAATTCGGGATCCGTACCGTAAGCTACCCCTATAGGGATCTTAAGACGTGTCAATTTGTCGCTGTAGCTCCAATTGATAACTTTTTGGCTCATGAATTCTGAATTGGGAACAATAACGGAAATATTATCAAAAGTATTTACTATTGTGCTTCTCGCCTTTATATCTTTTACTTTACCCGGAAGCCCGCTAACTTCAACATAATCCCCTACTTTAACGGGACGTTCTATCAGCATAACAATTCCGCTTATAAAATTTTTGGCTATGTCCTGCAGGCCAAAACCTATACCGATACCTAAGGTACCGGCAAAAACTGTAAGCGCCGCAAGTTTCACTCCCAGCGTGGATAATGCCACTAAAACGCCGACCAGAATCATCAAATATTTTATTGTTACCGAAAAAGTGTACTGCACGCTCTCGTCGAGACGGAGTCTTTTATATACATTTTTTCTTAACAGGCTGTCTATTAAATTCCCTCCGGCAATAAACATCCAAAATACCAAAGTAACCTTTAATAATAGCCATATTGAAATATTCACCTCTCCCAAAACATAGAAAGGTTTACGTATTATTTCAAGAACAAGATCTAATGTTTCATGCCTAAGCCCCAGCAGCTCTACAAATATAAAGACACCAAAAAAAGATAACGACCAGCCTAATATTGTCCTTACAATGGCAAGAACAGTTTTCGTCATAGTCTGCTCTTTCGAGCCTTCTGTTTCAAAAGATATTATTTTCTGAAATAATATTTTTATCAAACGTTGAAAAGACAAAAGTATAACAGCTACTATACCTATGAGAGCGATTCTAGAAATGATATACAGTGCAAGCTTATGATATCCGATAAAAGACATGATAAAATATACCGCCGAAGATATGATCCCGACGAAACATATTTTTTTAAAAGCTTTATGTCTAAAAACAAAACAAGCCGCAATAAACAACAGCATCAGCACGTCCACATAACTAAAAGAATATAATTTTGGAACAAACAGCATTTTTTCCATAATGTCCAAACGCTTTTCCCATAAAACAATCAAATAATCCTTAGCGGTTTCTATTTGAACATTAACAAAAGCTATTCTTTCATCGGTCAATGCTAATTCTGTTTTAACTGATTCAAGCCTCATCTCATTTGTTTTGATCGAATCTTTTATGGCAGGCTTCCCTTCTTCTTTTAGTTCCAGCAGCATCTTTTGTCCGACAAGCTCTTTTTCAGTAGCTTTTATTTCCATGTTTAATAAAGGTATTTGACCTACAAGAAGATCTCTTTCTTTTTCATCAGCCTTCATTGCTTTGCGGATCAGCCTGGCTTCATGTCTGATATCATTCAATGTAAGATCTTCATTATTGATTATGAATATTTTTCGTTCTATTATCGCCATCACTTGTTCTGTGGCCTGAATCCTTTCACTTATTGCCATTTCCTTTGCTTCAATTAACTGCTGTTGTTTTTCAAGAAGCTTGATCTGTTTTTTTACTTCAGGCGCTTCGGCAGGTACTGCGGATACGTTATTGACGAGCATGTTTTTCTGTTGTTCTATTTCCTGTTTTTCCTTGGATAATTGCTCAGCAGTTTTTCCTATATCTATCTGTCCGTTTTTTGCGGTTTCCAAAGTGGCAATTACCTTATCCATTTGAACTTCAGAAGCAGAAACAGATTTTGTACTAATACTAGTTTTTGTGTCCTCCTGTGCATAAGCCAATATACCGTATGAACAAGAAATTATTACTATCGCAAAAAATATTTTTTTCATATTACTAATTCTCAATTTATAACCCCATCATAATTGTTATACCTTTTCTTATCATCATAACAGCAATTGCTGACAAAAGAAGGCTTATTACTTTAGAAAGTGCTCTTACTCCGGCCACTCCTAGCACTCTAATAAAAACATTCGCCGACAACATAACAGCTCCCGCCAAAAGTATATTTACAACTACAGATATCAATGTAGCCGCCATTCCATAAGCATCCAGCATTAAAAGCGATGTAGTTAATACAGCCGGCCCTACGATCAGCGGAGTTCCAATCGGGACAAACCCCAGTTCACTGTCAGGTATACGCCTCTTTTTTACGGGATTCAAAATATCGATAATTGCGATACAAAAAAGCAGTGCTCCGCCGGCCACCATGAAATCAGCCACCGTAATACCCAGAACTCTGAAAACTGCCTTGCCGAGAAAAATAAAACCTATAGCAAGACAGAACGCTGTCACAAGCGATTTAATAATAACATCCAACCGCCCTCTACCCGGTATCTTTTCTGTCAAAGATACAAATATAGGCAAAACCCCAATTGCGTCCACCGCCACAAAAATCGGTATAAAAGCTAAAAATGCTGATTTTAACATGTTCTCTCTTTTGTTTTTATTATTGTAACATTACAGACAGGAAAAAGCTATGGGTTCAATCCCTATGATTATACTGACGTTGCTATATCTTTCATGCTTTGTTCCCAGGCAGGGATATCGCCCCAGTTAACCGGTTTGATACTGAGAATGAAATCTGAGAAAATGTTCATTATATCATCAACACTATTTAATTTTTCTTCGATCTGAGCGCTGTCCTGAGTGATCATTGCCAAAAAGTTCTTCAATCTTTCAAATTCCGTTTCAAGTTCTTTAGCTAAAGCTTCAGGTGATATCTTTTCTGTATCT
>JADGBB010000066.1:474-2614 GCA_015231715.1 Candidatus Omnitrophota bacterium | reverse complement strand
GCATTAAGTCTTTCTTTTAAATGCATTACTCGCAATAACTGCCTTGTTAAGACGTATCTGGACATTATGTCGACCATTTGTCCTTTACCCGGCTCACCGTCATACTCATCATTGATAACACCTATCATAGAATCAGTCGTGAAATTTTCAGAAAGACGTTTCCATATGTCTTTAGGAGAATATACTGTCACAAGATTTTTCATCTTGGCATATTCAGCCGGCATGCTCTCAACGGCTATTCTAGTCACGCGCTCTATCTCAGCGCTAAGCGCATCAGAATCAATAAAAGAATCCGCGGCTATTAAAAGTATTTCTCGTTTTCTCGTAGGATCGCTTTTCCCGAATCCGTTATCTAAAAGCCCTTTATTAAGCTTCTTTTGCAGATCCGCAACTTTGCCTGGCGCCATTCCCCGCACAACAACAACAGCAGTAACAGGAATATCCATATTCTCCCCGGCCGCCATTAAAGCCTGTGAGTCCGAAACAATTCGCTGTTCTTTAGTTTCTTCCATATCTAATTCAATTTCATGTCCTTTTTCACCGGCCACGATGATAGCTTCGCCTGTTTTTAAGTTCGATACGGTATCGTCCATCTTTTCCTTTGAAATAAATTTATTTTTAACTTGAAGCCGGTTGTTTGCGATCAATTCAGCCGCTTGATTAGCTTCGCTATTTGCTTGATTTGCGGCTTTCTCTTTTTCTTCTTCTTTTGAATTCATACTCGCCTGAGCTAATTTTTCGTTGGGCTGCGCGAGTAGTTCATGCGCGCTGCCTTCATTCGTTCCGGTTTGTTCTATATAAAGGCAAGCAATATATTCATGCATAACTGTCTCTCTAAGCTCTTCATTTGAAAGATTTCCGGCAAGAATTATGTACGGAGCGCCGTCTTTCTCCCGCACAACGACACCATTGTCATTAATTTTTTGTCCTTTTTCATCCGTCAAACTTCCAACCGCTTGATAAACTTTTATTTCAAGATCACCCGCTATGATAACACCTGTTTCGTTAATCATATGGCTTTCATGAGGACCAAAATTAAATCCATTTTCAACACAGAACGGATAAGCTATTAAGTCCCCTATTTTTATAAGTGACTCAATGCCTCCGTTTATGATGTTTATATCCTTATTCCTAAAGATATTCATATTGCCCATCAATCCGCCCGTAAATGCCGCTATTTTTCTCAATATATTTGCGACACTTTTGACTAGATTATTCTGTGTAAATATATATTCCAATTCATATCTCTCTCCTACACTTTCAGCCCTCTCGATTTCCCTTTTGTTTAATTTGCCTTTTTTGCTTCTATTTTTAAAAAATTCCATCTTCCCGTATTCATGCGCTAAAACCAATCCTAAAGCGAATTTATTCGATTTAGCGGCATTTTCTGTAATAAAAATTCTGTGGTCTCCGTTAACATAAAACGCGTTATTCATATATTTAGTATTCTTTAGGGATATTTTTTCACTTAAACTTTTTTTGTAGCTTTTCACGAAAACTCTGAACTTAGGATTAGCCGTATTTTTGGGATTGATCTCCCCTTCACTGTCATACCAGTATCCGTTAGCTTTAAATTCATCAGTTATCAGCTTTATCTTAGCGTCAAGCTGACTTTGATCTTCGATATTCAGTAATGCGCTTCTGAGAAAATTTTCATCTATTTCCTGTTCTACAATATCATCTACTACACTTATTGTTCCGGAAAATGGTTCCCCGTAAATCTCTTCTGTTCTGTCTCTTACCATATTTTCAAGTTCATTGACGGAAACAGAATAAATGTTCATATCATGATTCGGCAAGGCTCCTTGTTTTATCGCATTCAAATACGCTCTGTATACGATTGAAACAGTTACAGCAGGTACGCCGGCAAGTCCCCCTATCAAGCTCATCATGATAGCCGTTGCCGGACCTATTGCTCCCGTAAAATGTTCAAAGAGAAGCGGAGCGGCGATAGAAACAAGTAAAGCTATAGCTTTAGGCAGAATTGAATTTTTGAATTTAGGCGCAATTGCTTTGTCCGCGTATTTTGCAATTAGCTTTTTTATTTTTAAAATAAATTTTTTATTATTATATTTTCCTTTTTCGTTAATACTTTTTGTTAAAAGGCTGGCAATGATTTTTTCATATTTTCCCATGCTGG
>JADGBB010000066.1:0-434 GCA_015231715.1 Candidatus Omnitrophota bacterium | reverse complement strand
CAATTTCGGACATAAAGCTTCCTATATTGTCCTTTGTCTGCCAACTATCTTTAAGTCCCAGAATTATTTCGCCAAAATCAGTTGTTAATTTTTTATCAAATTGCGTACCCATAACCTCGAAATGTTTAAAATCATACAGATCTTTTTGTTCATATATAAACATCATTTTATCTCTAACTTCTTTAGGCGCATCGCTAAAATCATCATTTATTTCTTTTATTCTTTTTAAATACGCTAGGACTGCTTGAACAGCTAATATTTTTTCATTAAAAAACTCAAGATTAGAGATCGCATCGGTTTCTTGTATCTTATAATTACTGCTGTTAAAACTAATCGGGTGAAACGGTATCCCCTCCAAATTACCTCCCAACCCAAGCCCCAGCAATTTTGCCAATCCTTTGATCCTTTCTTGTTCTTCAAGGCTAAACATGTCA
>JADGBB010000065.1 GCA_015231715.1 Candidatus Omnitrophota bacterium | reverse complement strand
TTTTTCATCGTCACCTAAATATTTTTTATTTAAAACCTTTAATTTATCATCTAGCTCATATACCAATGGTATTCCGGTGGGTATATTATACTCTAAAATATCATTTTCAGACATATTATCTAATAACATAACTAAAGATCTTAAACTATTCCCATGAGCTGAAATGAGAACATTTTTGCCTTTAGCCAAATCTAAAGCAATGTTTTCTTTCCAAATTTTTTCAACTCTTAAGCATGTATCTTTTAAACATTCTGTTAAAGGAAGGTTAGCGGGATCAACATTATTATATTTTTTTTCACACGCGGGAGATCTTGGATCATTCTTTTCTAAAGCAGGAGGCCTGGTATTAAAATCTCGCCGCCATAAAAGTACTTGTTCTTCTCCGTACTTAGCGGCTGTTTCTTTTTTATTCAATCCTTGTAAGGCGCCGTAATGTTTTTCATTCAGCTGCCAAAACCTGTGAACATCTACCCACATTAGATCCATATCATCAAGAAGTAACCACAAAGTCCTGATAGATCTCTTCAAAAATGAAGTATATGCAACGTCAAAAGATATGTTATGTTTTTTTAAAAGTTCCCCGGCTTCCGAGGCTTCTTTGATACCTTTTTCGGAAAGATCAACATCAGTCCAGCCGGTAAACCTATTCTCTTTATTCCATATACTTTCGCCATGTCTTAAAAGAATGAGTTTAGCCATAAATGTGCCGTCTATCAATATTCGTTAAGGTCTTTTATTAATCTTTCGGCAGAAACAGTAGGACTTACTTTGCCGTCTATAAGGATATCCTTAGCAGTTAAGCCGGCACCGTATAGATCGCTGTTTGCCGTTTCATTCGCGGATATAACCGATCCTTCAAGCTTTACTCCTATGAAAGCTCCCCGGCTTCTTGAATAAGACAGTATTTCACTTTTTAACGTAAGGTCAGTCGCGGCTTCAGCATCTCTTCCAACGGGACCCGCGGCTATGGACGCATCCGCACCTAATTTAAGTTTAGAGTTTAATAGACCGTTTAATCCTCTTTCATTCATTATCACAAGAACAATATCAGTTGCTTGTCCCCCTATCTGCATTCCCCAGCTAACTCCGGCTAGGTTGAAAACACATGGAGCGCTCCAAGTGCCTTTATCGTTCTTAGCTAAAATCACTCCCTGTCCGTATTTACCTCCAAAAACAAAACCTCCGCCTATGGTAGACGGGAAAATAGCCATAGCGTAACTTTTTTTAACAAATGCCGCAGGTATGCCTTCTTCGGGGATAGCTGCCATCTCTTCAAAAACTCTTGCAGATTCAATTAAAAGATCGTCCCATTTGTCGGCATATAAATTCACAGATGAAACAGCAAAAAATATTAATAGTAACAAAGATATTTTTTTCATGCTTGGCTCCCTTTCTTGTTATGACATGTTCGTAATTCTTTTACTGCATAACCCTATCGAAGTCATACATATTTCAACCGATTTTGCGGCACTTTCAGCATACTCTTTACCGACATAATAATATTTTTCTAAAGTCAAAAAATTTCTTCTTGCTGTTTCATAAAGTTTGGCGGCTTCTGTATAAAGGTATCTTGCAATAACAAAATCATCTCGGGGTGATTCCTTTGTCACAACTTCCTGCGCCCTATTTGAAAATTCTTTTGCCAGATCCATCTGAGACAAAGCTTTAGCCTTTAATGCTTCGGGAGACCCTTGAGAGAATGCATTAGACGACAGGAGAATGCTCACTAAACAAATAAATATAATTTTTGTTATTTTTTTCATTTCTGTCTATCAATATACTAGATTTTAAAGTCTGTTGCTACTTAATTTTTATCTAACACAATCCGCCATTTCATTCCGCTTGATATGGCTTCGGCAATATTCGTAAGATGATCGGCTATTTTTTCTAAATTATCAACTAATTCCAGAAAAACTATGCCGGATTTCATATTGCATCCGCCTTTATTTAATCTTTCGATATGCCCGTTCTTTAACTCGATCTGAAACTTATTTATTTTCTGTTCCCTTTTTAGTATTTTTGCGGCTAATGAAATACTGCCGTTATCGAATGCTGTTAAAGTTTCATCCATCATCGCTTTCAGTTCTTCCCACATTCTTATCAAGCCCTGCGTGGCATCATCGGTTAGTTCCAATTTTTCGTCCATTTTTTTCTCAACAAGTTCTCGTATGTTCTCTGAATGGTCCCCTATTCTCTCGATATCATTAACGCTGTGTAAAAGCACCGGCAGTTCTTCAGATTCGTCATACAATAAATGTCTTTGTGCTAATTCCACGAGATACTGGGTTATTTCTGATTGAAGATTGTCAACAGTTGTTTCTATCTCTTCTAAAGATTTAAGATGTTTTTTATCATTTTCTATTAGTCCTGTCATTGCTCCTGTAACTGCCATTGAAGCCAGCCTAAGCATTCTAAATGTTTCTTTTTTAGCTTGCTCCATAGCTATAGGGGGAGTATCCAAAAGATGTCTTTCCAAAAATTTTGGGCCCGGATCTATCGCATCTTTCCTTTTTGGCACAAGCATAATGCTAACTTTTTCAAGCAATCCCGTAAGCGGCAAAAAAACCATAGCGTTTATTACATTAAAAAAACTATGCGCGACAGCTATATACAGCATAATATTTTTTGCCGTTAACTCTCCGGGAACAATAAAATAAACTGCTTTAACGAACAAACCCGTATAAACGAATATCAGCATGTAAGAAACACCGATAACATTAAAAAGAGTATGTGCCATAGCTGTACGCCTAGCATTAATATTAGCACCGATCGCCGCAAGCTGAGCTGTTATCGTTGTACCTATATTATCACCGAGGATTATGGGAATAGCTGACGGAAAACTTATTATACCGTTATATGCTAACACTTGAACAATAGCTATCGTAGCACTTGAACTTTGAAGAATTACAGTAAAAACTAAACCTACAAGAACTCCTAATAAAGGCTCATTACTAAAAGTTACAAAAATGTCTTTAACATGTTGGCTGTTCTTCAACGGCTCAAAAGCATCTTTCAAAAATGCTAGCCCCATAAAGAGAAGACCAAACCCCATGATAACTTGCCCCCAGAACCTGGCATTTTTAGTTCTGCCGAGTTTCATCAAAGCAAAACCTATACCTACTGACGGAATAGCATAATGTGTAACTTTAAAAACCGACATTGAAGATACTAGCCACGCCGTAAAAGTAGTGCCTATGTTAGCTCCGATAACAACGCTTATAGATTGTTTTAAAGTCAAAAGCCCCGCGTTTACAAAGCCGACGACCATAACCGTCGTGGCGCTGGAAGACTGTATCAGACAAGTTACTACGGCTCCCACCAAAATGCCTATGATAGGTATCCGTGTTGCCATATGAAGTATTTTTTTTAGCCTATCACCCGCTATATCTTTTAATCCTTCAGACATTATCTGCATGCCGTAAAAGAACAATCCAAGGCCTCCGATAACACCGAAAAGCAGATCATTAGACATTAATTTTCTCCAATATGTTTTGATAATATTTATAGGAAAACCAAATACAGCTTGAACAAATACAGCTTGAATATAACAGATAATCTCTTCAACTTCAACAAAAAAGGGCAAGAGTAATTTATTCATCACCCTTGCCCTTTTATTTATAAAAGATCTGTTTACTTATTCGAAACGTCGTATCCGTTTATTGAGTTCAATAAAGCGTCCCAAGGCCATTTTTCATCATAAGCAACGGCCTTATTGTCAACCGGATTAGGAAATATAAAGCCGGAAATATCAAAACAGCCTTCTGTTGCACGGCCGTATGTATACCACAAGCCTTTTAGTATTCCTAGATCAAACGAACGGTTTTTTATACCTTTTATTATCTGCCCCGGAATTTCCACAGGTGCTAAAACAGCATTGCCAAGACCTCTGAATAGTTTTCTTCCCATCGGATACAGTAATCCCTCAGCAAGGTTCGGATCCATAATGTCATATGCTTCGCCCTCCTGCCACGCATATTCTGCGTCCAAAGGCAACCCTATCCCTTCATTGTTTTCAGGGTCCGGTGCCCAAAAGCTCACTACTTCACCAACTCCTGAAAGTGTTCTTCCCGCGGCATGGCCAAGCCCTGAAAATATACCCAAAAACGCGCCTGCTACTCTGTTATTCTCATCGCCTAAAAACCCTCTGTCCCATCCTTTTTTGATCTGCATAGGAAATTCAATGAAGCCTGTAAAGGTATTTACAAATCCTCTAAAAAGCTTTTGACCCATTCCGGTTACAACTTCCCCTGCATCAGCATATGACACCTGTGTCACAAGCAGCATTAAAACTAACACTAAACTAAATACTTTTTTCATCTTTTACTCCTTTTGTTTTTTATTTTTAAAACTTCTGTCAATCTACTATTCAATACGCACATTGTCAATATATATTGGTCCGGTACAGGATTACTGTACTGCCGGGAAAAATTTAAGCAATAAAAACACATAAGGGTTTTACTGAAATCTGGTTTTTACGGTAAACTCAATGACCTTTGTTTCATCAGGTTTAAGTTCAGCCGTAAAAGCTGCCCTGTTCGAATCAAGTTTTTCATACGGATGGTTTTTCGAAGTTATTTCCCAATCTGCCTGAAACGATTCTATTGCTTTTACTTTTACCGTTTCTTTTTTATGATTTGATATTGTTATCTGCCAGGAACTCTCGGTTATATTTTTAGATATTTGATCAAATTTTATTTGTTTGGTTTCGCTGAGAACATCAAAAGCTTTACCAACCTCAAGCTCTATCTTTTCATCTTTAGGAGTATGGCCGATATTTCCTTCGCCTAAGAAAAATGTCTGTTCCCCTTCTTCTGCATAAAAGCGCATTTCACCCGCCGGGAAAGGCATACCTAAACCGTTCTTTTCAGAATTAATTATTTTCACATAAATGCTCACCGGATTTTTTTGTGCATCGCCGTTATAGCTGGTTGAATAATAATTTCTTTGGTTAGTTATTCGATATTCTTTTTCTATCCCCGCATTTTGCTGGTTAATAAGCGGAATTTGCTTAGATGAAAAAACCGGCAGTTCGGTTCTACTTGGAATGTCATAAACATAATAGTCACTCATGCTCATTGGTGCGATATCGTCCGATACCATCTCGGCAGACATCATCATCTTATTTGATCTTGTAGCATACATGTTTCGAGGCGTTGCCACATTGGGACTCCCTGCAACTAATTTTAAACCCGCATTATTAAAAGCGGCACCTGTGTTATTATTAACTGTCGCCCAGCATATTATGTCCGCAGTTTTTTCATTGTCATTCAAAGTAACTATGTAATCGGCCTTCCAGGTCAAACCGCCGGAAAGATAATATAGGGACAAGCCGTCTTCAATGTCTTTTTTTGCAAAATATTTCCATTCTAAAAATGATGTGCCGGAAAGTTCAGAAGGAACAACAGGTACAATTTTATATCCGGGATAACCCAAATATATTTCATTATTTATTTTGTAAATTTCTCCGCCTTGTATGCTGACAAGTTCCGCATCAATAATTTCTTTATTGCCGGAATATTCGTTTATGTTCATTATCTTGATATTTTTCCCTACATACTCTTTCAAAATATTATTTTGATTAATAGCTTTTTGCTGAAAGTTCTGTTCTTTGATCACTATCGGTTCATTATCAAAAGATATGTATACGCTTTCTGGAACAATGTTTTCCGGAAAATTATCCAATTTAAAAACACCGTCACCCTTATGCAAACTGACTTTGTAGCTGTCCTTGATCATGGCAGTATTATTGTATATGACCAGATCCGTTTGAATATTTTCAGCTTTATTCGCTGCCCCTTCCTGAGCATATGAACAACTAA
>JADGBB010000064.1 GCA_015231715.1 Candidatus Omnitrophota bacterium | reverse complement strand
GATGAACGCAGAAACTTTTTAATAAGAGTGTGATGCATAATAGCATGAATGTTGTTGTTAGTTCGCAATGTGAACGAATGGACAGGTTTATTTACTTGACGTGTGCCTCTTTATGGGTGACCCCATTATACTTCACTTCAATGAAAGTCATGTTTACATCTTCAAAAATTTTAAGCGTAAGTCCAGAACTTTTCTATAACCTTAAGTTTAAAATCCAATTCAGAAATTAATTTCATTAGCGGCGGCATGTTATTAAAATATTCCAGCCTTTCTTTTATGCTCTCTCGGTCATATTGCATTTTGTCAGGAGAGGCAAGTTTGTCAATAAACATATCGATATCCACATAATTTGAGCTGTTTTCATCAAAAATTCCTTCAAGCATCAACTTCAAAGCAGACCTTACGCCTAAATCTCCTCCGTCCTCAACCAGTCTCCCCAGCAAAGCTATTCCCAACAGCTCTGAAAGACAAACACTTTCATCTTCTTTATTCAAAGAAGGGCAGTCCGTGCTCATCGTTCTCACCTCATTATACAATTCGAGCGAGTGGCCGTTATTTATTGTTTTAGAGATAATATCCCTAGCATTTTCATCTGCGAGAAGCATAATTTTGGCCCCCTTCCCCTTGTAAAAATCTATAAGATTCCTGAAGTCTGTTCGATTCCTATGGGCTTCTACTGGATAACTACTGTACCTTTCATAAATTACCTTACTCCCACCGTTTTTCTCCATTATTTTATTAAGCCGCTCACGGTTTTCCTCAATTTCTTTAGTTAGCCTTATTTCTTGAGGGATAAGAATAACAATATCTTCTCTGGTATCATGAAGAGCCTTTGCGGATTCTAATATATTAGTTTCTTCTTTAGCGGTAAGTTGACTTTCTTTCGTGCTTTCGTTTAATTTTGTAAATAGGTTTCTAGTATCATTAGGCATTATCTCATGTTTATAGGAATCAACGGGAAACGCCTCAATAGGCCTTGATTCTACTAGATTCATTTTATCAGCATTTTTTTCACCAACAATATATGCAAGAGCTATATCCATGTGCGCTCTCATCTGTAAGCTCATTTCCGCCTCAATAAATTGGATAAATGCTTCATCAACTACCAATATCACATTACCATTGGCATTAAGTCCTATTTTTTTTAATACGTTTCCTTTGTACTCCAAGTTCTTCTCTTGCCTCCCTCTATTTACAAGCCCTGTATCCCTTACACCGCGACTCCATTCGATATAAGACATATTAACAATAGCTTTGTTTCCATAAAATGATATATTCATGCTGGGCGCAGGATCACCAAAAGTACTCGGAGAAGTCCCCGGAAGCATCGAAAGATCTTTTTTGTTTGACCAAGAATACTTAAGATGTCCTTCACTTTCTTTGACAGATAATCCAAAAAGAAGAGATTGTTCTTCCCCTTCTTTTTCTACGTGAGGAACTAGGTTGAGAAAGCCTCTTAAAAATTGATTTGCTGGGTCAGATATTCTTTTCTCAAAAACAAGAATATCTGTAGCCAATTCCCAGCTCTGCTCCCCCCTCTCTCTCAACCATTCCTGAAATTTTAAACGAAATTCACCAGAGCTAAATATATCTTTGATCATATGACCATATGCGTGCAGATCAATTTTTTGTATTGAATTCATAATGCTTTCAAGCGCGATGAATGTTTCTTCATTTGTAGATAGATTTTTCATCTCCGGCAACTGATATGACATAGCATTTAATCTTGCATACGGATCTTCCATTTCTTTTAAACGATCAACAAAAAGTGACTTATCTTCATCATCAAACCTAAATAGTAAAACACTTCGAAATTGTTCCGGTGTATTCCAATATAACAAAGCGAGTTTTGCCATAGCAGAAATAGATATTTCACTTATGTCAGACTCATCATTCACTATTTTAGCCTCGCTTTTTAAAATAAAATTAAAAACTCTAACTGAGATAAAAACTGACTCAACAATATCTTCCTCTGAGCTTGCAAGCTCTTTCCCCATTTCGGTCAGTTCAAGCATTATCCACTTACCAGCATCACGCTCTTCTTTTTCAAGTAATCCCAATCGTTGTAGTGAAGGCATGTATTTTAGTCCTTTCCCGTAAAGATCATTCCTAGCAGTTGTTCCCGGGTTGTTTGCAAGTTTATCAAGTCCACTGTTTCCTGTCTTTTGCAAATTTTCATACATATTAAGATATGCCCGAAGATCAAATGAAGTATTTTTTAGATGCGTTTTCATTATAACCTTCATAAAAGCATCTTTAGGACTTTTACCGAGTTTTGTTGGGGTTTTTCCAGCATTGAAATCTACTCTGGATGACCCGTGCGCCTCTTCAAACTCCTCTGTCATCTTTTTTTTGACAGCATCTTTCGTACCTGCATCCTGCACTCCAGGAGCCGGACTCAACCCAAATGCATTAACCGTCGTAAAGCAAACGACCATCAGCACCATAAATATTTTATTCATCATATCCTCCATTATTATCTGACTTTGTATTACACTAATATAACATATCAGTCATGTGATTGCAAAAAAATAAATAGACTTTTTTATTCTTAACGGAATCAACATTGAGGTGGTCGGGTTTGTCTAGACCATTTTTTAACTAAAAATAAGGTGGTCTCTAGTAGTCGTAGTAGTCTTTCTTTCTTTTTTGCTTCTTTTTTCTTTCTTTGTGGATAAGTCTAACATGTGGATAACTCCATATTGGCTATCCCGCTATAAAACTCCCACGGTGTTTTATAATTTAACGATTGATGATATCTTTCATTATTGTAAAATTCAAAATACTTTTTTAAGCCTTTTCTTGACTCAGGGATAGTCTCATATCCGCGTATATAAATATCCTCATACTTTACTGTCCGCCACAATCTTTCAACAAAAATGTTGTCAAACATCATTCCTCTACCATCCATACTAATTTTTATTTTTTTATCTTTCAATCTGCCGGTAAATTTATCACTTGTAAATTGACATCCTTGATCCGTATTAAATATCTCGGGTTTTCCATATTTCAATGATGACTCCAAAGCTTCCATGCATAGATCAACATCTGCGGTATTGCTTATACTCCAACTTATAACATAACGACTAAACCAATCTATTATTGCCACTAAATATGCAAAGCCCTCCAATAGCCGTACATACGTTATATCTGTTGACCATACCTGATTCGGTCTTACCATTTTTACTCCTCTCAGTAAATACGGGTAAACCTTATGATCCTTGCGTTTGCGGCTTAAATTCCTCTTCGGACATATGGCCTCAAGACCCATTCTTCTTAATAGAGTTCGCACTTTGTCTGTGCCTATTTTGTATCCCTCTCGATTTAAAAATTCCGTCATTTTTCTTACACCGTAAAATGGTCTCTTTGTGTGTTCTTCGTCTAGTAAATTCATTATCTCAAATGTTTTATCTTGCTCCGGAGTTTGCTTGTAATAATATCGTGATCGTGTTATTCCCATCAATTCACATTGATTTCGTATGCTTAAATTTTTATCTGCCTCACTTATTAATGATAATCTCTCTTTAGCCCCAGCAAATCTAATTTTTTTTTAAGCCAATCATTCTCAACTTGCAATTTGCCTACATTTTTATACAAGTCTTCGATCATTTCCTTTTGCTGTTTGACCGACTTTTTCTTGCTCCCGGTAAAAAGATCTCCCATTCCTTCTTTTAAAACCTTTTTCCATGCCTGCACTTGGTTGGAATGCACCCCATATTTACTCGAAATCTGCGCCATGGTCATCTCGCCTCTAAGTGCTTCCATTGCTACTTTTGATTTAAACTCATTGCTAAAACTCTTTCTGGTCGCCATTTGAACCTCCTTCGATTGAATATTATACCTCATTTTTACACCTTATTTTCAATCGATTTGTGGTCCATATTTACCCGACCATTATACATGAGCCATTTCTCAACCTTCACACTATAAAGTTTCATCTAGTGGACATTAGTCTGATATTAGTTTATTTCATGTAATGTGTAACTGGGTGAGCCTAGTCCTATTTTTTCGGCATAGGTGAATGCTTTGGAACCTCTGAACTTTTTTCCTTTTTCTTTTGCTATGTCGTAGCAGGCTTTATCTATAGCAACGGGATCTAATGATATAAAAATTCCGAAATCATCCATTATTGGTTTCATTATTTTGGGTTCGCAGTCGCAACCCGTAGTGATATTCATTGCGAAGTTAATGTAAATATTTTTTTTATCTTTCTGCGCGGCATATGCGCCTTCTACCAATTTTTCTATAAAAGGATTTCCTATGCCCATGAATTTTATAATATTTTTCACGGTAATGATTGATATTGCATTATAAGGACAGATCGCCATGCAGGCTCCGCATCCTACGCATTTATTGTGATCTATTCTTGATCTTTCTTCTATAATAAGCGCATCCACATTGCATCGGGTTTTGCAGATATTACATTGTTTGCATTTTTTACTTATAATATGCGGTTTTTCGCCCATGTGCATTGCCATTTTCCCGCCCTTAGCGGCAAACCCCATTGAAAGCTGCTTGATAGCTCCTCCGAACCCGGCAAGAATATGACCTTTAAAATGCGAGATAACTATGAGCTGATCAAAATCTAAAAAAGATCTGCCGATCTTAAAAGTCTTAAAATGCTTTTTATTTATCTCAACTTCCGCAAAGTTTTCACCATGCTCACCGTCAGCGAAAATTATAGGAAGCTGTGTAAACCCATGTGCTTCGGCAGTTTTCTCATGAAGTTCTTTTTTATACCTTTCCCCACCGTAAAGCACGCTTGTCTCAATATAATAGCTCTCTATTTTTCGTTCCTTTAAATATTCGATTATGCCTAAATAATTTTCAGCCTTAACAAATGTTACATTTTTACGTTCGCCGAAATGCACTTTTAAAGGAATTTTCTTCTCAAGAGAAATGTTTTCTTTTTCAATTATCGTATCAAGCAGCTGTTTTGTGATCTCCTGAATGGTATTCACTTGAGTTGAAGAATTTATCTTTTTAAAATATACATTTGAATTCATTATACTAACTCCACAAAACAATATTTATACTAAAAATCTTTTTTAAATTTAAGCATTACATTGTCATCAGATTTTTGATCATTCTGCGTTTGATCAGCTGCATTATTCATTTTAATTTCTTTTTCTCCGCTTATCATAACATTTGTTGTTATGGCGTATTCGGCTCCGACCTTTTGAGACATTTGAGGATTTGTTTCCTTCAGCCCTTTCGCAACAGAATAAGTTATAGCAGTGTTCGCAGTAATGTCTTTTTTCGCTCCGATCCCTGCTGATGAGCCGTCATAGCTGACCAAAATATCCCTTATACCGTATTTTTCGGCCATCTTGTTGCCTGTCCCAGAAAAAATAAAATAGTCCAAAAAGTCTTTAGCGATATCCGTCGAAAGTTCTTGTTCATTTACGGCCGTTACAGCGCTTTTCCACGTTTTATTAGTCGCAAGCATAAGCAATATTCTATCCTGATCTATTACCGGCTTAGATGTTATTTTGAGATCAGGTTTTTCAAAAGTGCCTTTGAGTAAAATGCTTATATTTACATCCTCAACTAATGCGGTCCCACGCAATTCTAAAGAAGGTTTTTCGTGACTGCCTGTAAATATTATTTTGCTTTCTCCGAGATTTATTATTGCAGTCTTGGGCCCTGATATTTGTCCGTTTTCTAATGCAATATCTCCGTTTATTTTAATATTATCTTTAATGTCGGTGAGTTTTAAATCCAGTTTACCCATGCAATTAGTCATTAAAAATTTATTCATGGATAATTTTGTAACAAAAAAACTTCCCTGTATTTCAGGGTCCAAGAAAGAACCTTTAATATCAATATCAACATCTTTAAATGTACCAATAATCCTTTTCAATGCTGAAGTTTCAGCAAAAAAATCCAGCATTGAAGCCACGCCGCTTTCATTCGCATATACCGAAACATCCACTTCTCCATTCTCATAAGCCCTTTGAA